>CAYLSW010000040.1:5227-6323 GCA_964386145.1 uncultured Lentimicrobiaceae bacterium
AATGTTTCCACCGAAAAAATAGAAAAATTAAGATCATCTCTAAAACAGTTGAAGAATAAAACGTCAATTAAGATAAAGGATGGAGAGATAGTTTGAAAAAATATTATGTATCTAAAAAATATTTAGAAATGAAAAACAAGACTTTGCTTTTAATGGTATTATTTCTTTTTAGTCTAACCGGATTACAATCACAAGAAGCTGTATTGACAGCAAGTGGCAATGCCTCCGGAAATGGGGGATCTGCTTCATATTCCATAGGTCAAGTGTCGTACACCACTATTGTTGGTACTACCGGAAGCGCAGCACAGGGCATCCAACATCCTTACAAAATTTTCATAGATGGGATCGACAGTCATAAAGACATCATTCTTTCGATGGTCGTTTATCCCAATCCAGCGAATGAGTTTGTTAAGTTAAAAATAGAAACTGAAAATTACGAAATACTGAATTATCAACTTCGAGACTTGGATGGCAGACTAATAATTAATAAACAAATTAACAGCAAAGAAACGACCATCCCAATGACGAATCTCAATCCTGCTACCTATTTTTTAAAAATCAGTGATGATAAAACAGTTATAAAAACCTTTAAAATTATAAAAAACTAATAACTATAAAATATCCATAAGTAATATTACACAACAACCAAGTATGATTATCATGGATATTCTATTTGATCAATAAAAAGAATTAAAAAATAAACACATGAAAAATCTATTCACAATTCTATCAGTCATTTTATTAAGTATTGGAGTATTTGCTCAGGCTCCTCAAAAAATGAGCTATCAAGCCGTTATTCGGGACAACCTCAATGCACTTGTTACATCATCCCCTATTGGCATGGAAATAAGCATTTTGCAATACACTGGTACGGGCAATAGTGTTTACACAGAAACACAAATACCAACATCTAATATTAATGGATTGGTGAGTATAGAAATAGGCGATGGCATTCCAGTTATAGGCAGTTTCTCAGCCATTGATTGGGCAGCTGGCCCCTATTATCTTCAAACCGAAATTGATCCTACAGGTGGTTCAAATTATAGTATAAGTGGAACTAGCCAGCTAATAAGTGTACCCTATGCTTTATATGCTG
>CAYLSW010000040.1:6423-13180 GCA_964386145.1 uncultured Lentimicrobiaceae bacterium
ATGATATTAATGCAGGAAGGATAGATCCAGATTTAGATAATACCTTTTTTGGTATGCAAACAGGCAATTCTATTACTACCGGAAACGATAATACTGCAATTGGATTAAATGCATTACAAGCAAATTTGGGTGGAGATGGGAATACTGCCACCGGCTCATCCTCACTTCTTAACACAACAGGAAAAAGCAATACCGGTTTTGGTTTTAGTGCTCTTTCTATTAATACTATCGGAAGTAACAATACTGGCTTGGGATATAATGCAAATGTCGATTCAGCCAATAGAAATAATTCAACTGCTTTGGGATCAAATTCTTTAGTAACCGGCAGTAACAATATGATTCTTGGCAACAATAATGTAAATGTAGGCATTGGTCTTTCTGGAATAACTCCCGGTCCTCAAAACAAACTCGAAATAAATTCCGCTGACACAAATGCAAGCGGATTAAGATTCAGACAGCTTACTTCAGCCTCAACTCCTATTACTCCCAATCCGGGTCCAGGTGTTTTAACTGTTGATGCAAACGGGGATGTTATTTATGTTGAAGCTACTGGCAGTTCAACACTAAATATTGGTGACGCCTACCAGGGTGGCATAATATTTTGGTTAGATGACTCAGGACAGCACGGCTTAATAGCTGCCATAGCCGACCAGAGCACAGGGGTAGTTTGGACAATAGCTCCATGGCAATCTACAGTTTCCAATGCTGTCAGGGATGGAGTTAATGGTGGCGTTGCAAATACAGAACGTATCATTATACAAGCAGGTGCAGGGAGTTATGCTGCTCAGGTATGCGCCAACTACCAAGGTGGTGGATATGGCGACTGGTACTTACCTTCAAAATATGAACTCAATTTATTATTTCTTGAAAGAGCTTGGTTTAGTGGTTTTAGTACTTCTAACGATTATTGGAGTTCAAGCGAGAGCACTTACTACACCGCATGGGTACAATTCTTATCTGGCTCTGGAGGCCAGGCCAGCAACAACAAGGACATCGATAACAACCCTGTGCGTGCTATTAGGGCTTTTTAACCTCAAAAATCAATAAAAATGAATAAGAAAACAATCCTATTAAGCGTCCTATTCCTGTCAGCCTTTGGTCTGTCTGAGATACAAGCACAGGATCCATAGTTACATCAGGAGGAATCGGAACTGGAACAGGCGGCTCAGTAAGCTACTCGGTCGGCCAGGTGGCTTACACAAATATCAGCAATGAAACCGGTTCTATAAATCAAGGGGTGCAACAACCCTTTGAGTTTTTCATCGTTGGCCTGGATGTAAACAAAGATATCTCGCTTTCGATGATCGTTTATCCCAATCCAACCAGCGACTTTATTAAATTGGAAGTGGAAAGTGAAATGTACACAAAGTTAAGTTATCAATTAGTCGACTTACATGGCAAACTATTAAATAGCCAAAAAATAAGCAGTAGCATTACATTAGTTCCAATGGAGAGCCTCCCTCCTGCCAGCTATTTTTTATACGTTAACGATAACAAAACAGTACTGAAGACTTTTAAAATCATTAAAAATTAAAATAATACAAAAAGTAATAATCAATATACTGTACGTAACAACTCTCATACTAATGACTTACGGTTCAAGCATGGCGAGACAAATATTGATATTTCCAATATGCTAAACGGTATCTGATAATGAGTTTAAATGATGGATGCTTAATAAACAGAACACCTTAATCAATGAGAAATAATGAAACTGGACCATCTATCGAAAAACAAAAATATCCTAGGTTTCCTGATGATTGCTTTGTGTATTTTTTTGGCCCAATCTGTTATCGGCCAGGAAAGTACAAATAAATGGCAATTCAGAGGGAATATGGGCATTTATGGAGATTTCTACAGCATGAATTCTGACACAGTCGGAGCCATCAAGGCACGCAGACCTGGAAGTGTAGGAAGACTGGTAGTAAATAGCACATTAACTTATGGGGAATTTTCTTTACCCATTTCTTTAATGCTTTCTGTGGGTCAAAAAAGCGCTATACTTCCTGCTATTGGCAGTCAAAGCTTTATTGAATTTATCAAAGATCCTTCAAATAGGATTGGAATAGCCCCTAAATATAAGTGGATTCAGGTTTTATTGGGCACACAGGTACCACGCTATTCTGAATTAAGTGTTGGCGATTTGCCACAGTTTGGCGTTGGGATTAACTTGACGCCGGGTTTGTTTCGTTTTTCTTGTTTTGTAGGAACTACGCAGTTGGCCATTGAAGAAGATACTACTAAAAATATCCAGGGCATTTATGCACGTAAAATGTATTCGGCCAAAATTGGATATGGAAAAGAGGAAGCTTCGCATGTATATTTTATTGCCACTTTAATGAAAGATGATACTACATCTTTAAAAACAAAACCGATTAACACAATGCCGCAAAACGGTTTACTCAGCTCAATTGATTACAGAATCAAAATAAGCAAGCAGGTTTATATGAAAGGGGAGGTTGCAGCATCTGCCTTTACAAGAGACTCCAGAAGTGAGCTCATTGGAGATGAAAATGCGATAATAAGCCTTCCTCCTACTATTTTCAGATTGCAGGAATCGAGCCGTTTAAATTATGCCACTGTATTATCTATTGCAAAAGATGGCAAAATTTTTGGCATAAAGCTAAAAGGAAAATATATCGGAGACGGATTTGTGCCACTGGGTTATCCGTTTATGCAGGACGACGTTATGGACCTTACCATAAATCCTCGTTTTAACCTGTTTAAAGACAAATTGCAGTTATCGTTCTCTTATGGCAAACGCTTTAATAACCTATCGGAAGCAAGGTCTGCAACAACAACCCAAACACTTGTGAGTGCTGATATTAATTTGCAGATTACAAAAGGATTATCCTTTACATCTTCATTTTCCAATTTCGATTTCCGCAATTCTATCACATCAGATACTTTAAAAGTTCAGATGAGTACTTTCTCATTAGGGATGAGTCCAACCTATACTTATATGGGCACAAAAAATATGCATGTGATAACTGTTCTTTATTCAAAAAATATCTTCACTGATTTTAATACGGTCACTGGTGAAATAAATGACAACAATTCTCAAAATGTACTTTTAACTTACTTGCTGGCTAACCTGAGTACGCCTTTGAATATAAGTACCACATTTAGCTATTTCGATAATCAGTCATTTTTTGGAATGCTTACTACTTTATCGGCGAATTTGAGTTTCGGCTATAAGTTTTTTAGAAATAAGCTGAACACTACGTCAGGCATTAGTTATACAACAAACAAATTGGAATCGCTGTCAGCAAGTTCACAGATATTTATCAATCTGGGATTGAAATATAATCTAAATAAGAAAATAAAATTATCCGCATACAACTCTGTTAATTTGTTTAAATATGGAAGCGAAAGACCTGGCGTATCTTATCAGGAAAACCTCTTACGCTTATCATTAACTTATAAATTTTAATGACATGAAAAAAATATTTATTTTAACTTTATTGGCATGCTTATTAAGCAGCATGCTGTTTGCTCAAACTATTCAATTGATCATGTCACCCAACCCGTCACCCTATTTTTCGGATTGGCAAAACAAAACTGAAACTGCTCGATTGATTGTAAATAACACATCTCAAACATCAATAGATTGCAAGATAAAAACGCAGCTATTCAACGGCGATGATGAATTGGTTGCAGAAACTGATTTTGTTAAAATGCCTCTACTTACTTTGATGCCTGGTATTTCGCAATTCAATGCTGAAAATATTTATCCGTTAGAGGCCGTTAAAACTTACGGCAATTCTTTTAATTCGATGTCGTCAACCGGTAGAATCCCTGATGGCAATTACAGATTATGTACCGACCTGGTTGATCCAATAAACGGAACACCTTTAACAGCTCAGTCGCCACAATGTAAAATGTTCCGCATTATTGCCTATCAGGCTCCTGTATTGATTGCTCCACGCGAAAACCAAATAATCCCTGAAACAGAGGCCAAAGGAATAATTTTCAGATGGACACCCGTGGCTCCAAGTCCTAATTATATTGTGACCTATAGGTTGCAAATATGGGAAGTATCAGATGGACAGACCAATGTGGATGCTGTGAGATACAATTGGCCAATAATTGAAAAAGATTTCAGAGGCATTCTTCAAACACAGTGGCCCTTCGATTTTGCCCCACCCGAAGAAGGAATAAATTATGTTTGGACAATTACTCCTCTTGATAACGAGGAAAGGAATTTAGTTGATGGATACGAATTTGCCGATCCGTTTGGATTTAGATTTACTACCGGAGATGTGAATCCTCCCTTGGCCATTATCAAAATATTGCAGCCACCGCCAAATCAATTGCGGATGACAGACCTTTGGAACTTTACATTGAATAACCCGACAAGAAAGCCACTTGAGGTAAGTTTAGAATGTAAAATGACGACACAAGAAACACATCCAATCGTGATAATCATCATCATTCACTTAAAACCATTTACCCTTCCTCCCGGAACAACGACATTTACTTACGAGGATATTAAAAACGGGGATGTAAAATTCGCATCTGATGAATGGCGTGATATAATTCTCAACATGGGTAATATTCCCTCAGGAGATTATAATATTTGTGTTTCTGCCATAGATAAAGAAGGTAAAGAAATAGGGAAAGACTGTATTGAGCAGGAAATAGCGAGCGACGAAGCATGTAAATATTTAAGTGTTGATTTTATGGAGGAACGTAAAATCTATAAAGGAGATTCAACATTGTATGTGCAAAGGAAGATTTATACGGGAGATTCTATCGCATACACCTGTACAATCGTTAACAATTACAAAGGGAAAGAGGAGCAAAACAAACCGAAAACTTTTCGAATAAAGGCGAACAATGATTTGTATATGTCTGTTTCTGAAAGCACCTCCAGGGGATGGAAACGAACTCCTTCAAAATTCCCTCCCGGTTCATCAGAGATAGTTTGGACAGCGTCTTCAGGAGATATTCCTGGGGGCGAGAGTAATTTAGGAAGCATCCTTTTTACAAATGTAAAATCAGGACCGATTTCGGTACAATACGAATGGCTGAATAAAGACGATAAGGTAATTTGCAGTGGTACAAGGACACTTGATATGACCGATCTCGGTGCGACCCAAAGAGTCAAACTAATTTCACCAAAAAATGGAGAGGGTATAAATATTGACAATCCTGAATTCAGGTGGCTAAATTTTAAGATTACAAATGACAGAGAAAAATTCAGGTTGAGAATCGTAGAAATAATAGGAAATCAATCACCTGAAGAAGCGATGCAAAATTCGGAATCATTTTTTGATGTATGGGGCGAATTGCCAAGTCGAGAAGGAGAAATGATTTATAAATACCCCGAATCTTCTCCGAAATTTGAAGCCGGGAAGAAATATGCATGGATGGTTAGTTCTGGAGATTTGCAAAGCAGGATAAACCTATTTGAATGCTTGCCTAAAAGGAAAATAGCATTCCGCTGGAAAACAGATTACCGGGTAGAGCATCCTGACATCTTAAAATATTTACGAACGCAAGAGCTAATTATAAAACAGGGAGAATACCCGTATGATTATTCATCAAATCCAAATGGAGAGGTAATACTAATATTAGCAAAACCCATTCCCGATAAGGGGGAAATAGACAAGAAAGGAATCATGGTTGCTGCTGATTCAAGGGATCCATCTTGTTTAGAATTCGGAGACGCCTGCATTAGCCCTTCAAAAGGGATTGCAAATTGGCTTGTCAAACCTGTTATCGAAAATGGATTAATCATTAAAATTATCCTATCATTTGGTGCAGGGAGTAATTCATCGGTTGGCAATAATGGTGATGCAAATTCTAACTATGATGTTAGTAATGCTGATACAACGCAACACCTCACCCTCATTTCACCTAAAAATGGTGAGTCTATCAGGTCAGAGCAGCAACTACAATTTTCCTGGCTACCACCTGTGCCTGTTTCTCCGGATATGGCTTGCCGCTTGAAAATAGTAGAATTAAAAGGTAATGAACCACCTGAAGAAGCGATGCAAAATGTGGATTCATTTTTTGATGTTTTTACAGAATTATCTCCAGATGGAGGAATAATGATTTATAAATACCCCGAATCTGCTCCGAAATTTGAAGACGGGAAAAGATATGCCTGGATGATTATGTATGGAGATTTGCGAAGTTCAATCAGCATATTTGACCGGTGGGGTTTAAAATCAACTACACTCAGATGTGATTGCGGAACTTGGTCTCCAATTAATATAAACAAAGTCAACTACGATTGTGGTGGCCGGATCGATTGGAAGTGCAATGAACTCATTAACTTTTCAAGTGCCTACCAATGCATCCCCAACGATACAGCCTGTAAGGCCGAAACATCCTGGGAAATTACCCGAAATGGTCAGGCTGTTCAATCAGGAAGTGGGAGTGAAGGTGCTTTTACGCCAACATCAAACGGCATTTACACTCTAAGCCTTAATGCAATATGTAATGGAATTAAATGTGAGCCATGTGTTTACACTTTTGTTGTAGAAGGTTGCCCGGAAGCACCTGTAAAGAAAAAAACTGGGGCGTTATACAAAACATAAACTATCACACTGATAATGGTGGTATATTAACTAAATTAATAGGAAGCTTTATTGTGTACAAAAGCAACAAATCAGATCAAGTGATATTTAAGGAATTTGTTAATTCAAATACCAATAACACCGAAACATTGATTGGAAAATTTATTATCGAAAAAGATACTAAATCCGATAAGGTGATATTTAAAAATAAATAATAAGCTAAATCTTAA
>CAYLSW010000041.1:0-13145 GCA_964386145.1 uncultured Lentimicrobiaceae bacterium
AAAAACTGCTTGATGATAATGGTTTGCAGGTTTTAAATATTTTTCGGCCAGAGGTGTCTTTTAAGGTTTTGGGTGGTTACGATTATGCTGTTTATATTTTTCAGAAAAAGAAAATAAATCCGGGAGAAAGCCTGAACATGGTTTTTGGCTTTGAAAATAAGCAGGATGATAAGGGGAAATTTTATACCCGAAAATATGCCCATAGCGGTCACTTTTCTTTGAAAATGGACAGCATGCTTCAGTTTTCGCCTGCTTTTAGCATTCCTTTTAAAGACCTGATGCAAAATAATTATTCCCGGGTGCAGGCAAGTGTTTGGGTTTATCCGGTTCATGCATTATCTGAAACTCCCGGTTCACTGGTGGTTTCTTTTCAGCACGGGAATGTCGCCTTAAAGTACCGGGCCTATAATTTGGATAATCCTTTAAACAGTCGAAAACTTAAGCTGAACCAATGGAATAAAATTACTGTAGATTATCTGGTTCCCGAAGCCCTGCAAAAAACAGGTAAACTAAAAGTTTATATTTGGAACCGTGGGAAAAAGGATATTTATTTTGATGATTTAAAAGTAACGTTATTCGGAAAGTTAGGAAAATCAATAAATCTAAAGTAATTTTTAAATAGTTTTACGGATAATTTAAAATTCGGGAGGAATTTTCATTTGCGAATGAGTGGTAATAATAACTTGAGTATAAGCAGATTCAAACACATGAAGAAATATTTTGTCGTACTGAGTATAGCCCTTGTTTTGGCAGCGGCGACCTATTCGGATTTTAATGTTAAAATCTGGAAGAACCCGACACGTGTAATCCAGTGGGACGTCATAGATTACTACGGGTATCTCCCTGCTGTATTCATTTATCATGATATTTCGCTAAAATTCAAAGACCATTACAACGGAAAAAAGCATTTTGTTTTTTGGGCTAAGAAAACGGCTACAGGAAGTTATGTTTTTAAAATGACTATGGGACTTTCGGTGATGTACGCTCCTTTCTTTTTTGTAGCCAATGAAGTGGCCGGACCGCTCGGCTACAACACGGGTGGATACTCTGTTCCTTATCGTTTTGCCCTCGTCATGGCAGCCTTATTCTATCTTGCCATTGGGCTTGTGTTTCTGGCTCGTGTTTTACGTTTTTATTTTTCGGAAACGGTTACTGCTCTTACCCTTTTGGCTATCGGTTTGGGTACTAACCTATTTTGGTATAGCACTTTTGAACCGGGGATGTCGCATGTTTATACCTTTGCCCTGGTGTCGGTTTTTATATACCTGACGATTTTGTGGCTTCGGCGCAGCACCTTATTGCGGGCGGTTCTCCTTGGTTTGGTAGTTGGGTTACTCACACTGATTCGACCGGTGAATATTCTGATTGTACTATTTTTTCTTTTTTATGATGTAAAAAGCGGACAGGATTTCAAAAACAGATACCTGCTTTACCGGCACAAATTTCCGCATCTTATTTTGATGATGGTATTTGGTTTTCTTATGTTGCTTCCTCAGCTACTTTACTGGAAGACTGTTACCGGACAATGGTTGTATTATTCATACGGTAAAGAAGGCTTTTTCTTTCTGCACCCGCAAATCATCAATGTGTTGTTCAGTTTTCGCAAAGGCTGGTTTGTTTATACTCCGGTAATGACCTTTGCCGTTGCCGGAATTTATTTTTTGTTTAAAAAATATAAACAGCTTTTTATCGCTGTGCTTATATTATTGATCTTTTATCTTTATGTAGTTTCTTCCTGGTGGAGTTGGTGGTACGGCGGCAGTCTGGGTCAACGAGAATTGATTGACATCTACCCTGTTATGGCTTTCCCGTTGGCTGCAACAATGAGTTGGATTATTTCCCGAAAGGCAGGCCTTGCCTATCCGGCAGCTCTGTTGTTGATGTTCTCAGTCTTGCTGGGTGCGTTTTATAATGTACAGTATTATTACGGTTCCATCCATTGGGATTCCATGACACGTCAGGCTTATTTTGACTCCTTTGGAAGAGTTCACCCTTCCCCCCGCTTTTATAAACTCATAAAAGTTCCTGATTATAAAGATGCCCTCCTCGGATTGCCCGAAATATCAGTTAAGAAATCGGAAAAGGAATCAATAGAAGCTGTTATTCAGCGAATCAAAAAGGATGAGAAATGGTATCAGATGGTGAAAGAAAAGGCAAAAAACAGGAATATTCCTTTGGATTCCATGCTGATACTGGATGCCAAATATACCCTAAAGCATGAAAAATAGATCTTTCGGTTTTTTTGGAGAAACGTAAGTCTGGTTTGTCAAGGAAAGTGTCTGTACCCGAAAATAATTTACGTTACATTTGTAACCCAAAAATCAAAATATGAAACGCATTTGGATATCATTGATTGTTTTGTTGATAACATGGACGGCAACAGCGCAGGAGGGCCATATTATTCAGATAAAAATCCAGGGTTCTCAGGACACTTCCCTGTTGTTAGCCTCTTACTATGGCAACAAAATCAGGCTGGTGGATACGGCTTTCACCAAAACGCCTGGTAATTTTGTTTTTGAAGGAAAAAAGTCACTCCCTGGCGGTGTTTACATGGCTGTCAGTCCGAAAAAGGTGAAACTGTTTGAGTTTCTGATAAACAAAAACCAGCATTTCTCTCTTCAGACCGATACGGCAAATATCTCCATGCATTTGAAAGCTCAGGGCTCCATTGAAAACACGGTTTTTTTTAATTATTTACAGCATAGCGATAAAATCTACAAAAAAGTTTTGACGTTGAGCAAAGAGCTGAAACAAACCAAAAAAAATACCCCGGCATACGAACAGTTGCAGAAAAATATCGCCACTTTGAGAAAAGAGAATGTTGCCAAACGTAAGGACCTTATTCAGTCTCATCCGGGTACTTTTGTAGCCAAACTTTTCGAGGCCATGGAGGAAGTTCGGGTGCCTGAAAAAGCCCAACCGGCCAATTCGCTTAACAAATACCACTACATGAAACGCCATTTCTGGGATCACTTTGATTTGAGCGATCCGCGCCTGTTGCGAAGTCCCATGTACGACCAGAAACTAAAGGCCTATTTTAAACAACTGGTTCCTTTTCAGCCCGATTCGGTTGATCACGCTATCGACAGGGTAATTGCTATGGCACGCCCTTCGAAAGAAAACGTCAGCTATCTTGTTTGGTACTTTACGGTGGAGTATCAAAATCCGAAATACATGGGATTCGACAAGGTTTTTGTGCATATGGTGGATCAGTATTTTTCCAAAGAACCTATTGAGAACACCCCTGTGTCCATTTTAAAACTGCTGGAAAACCGTGCAGCCAAAATTCGTCCGTTGCTTATTGGAAATCCTGCTCCCGAGCTAATCTTGCAGGATACAACCGGAAAATTTGTATCCTTTTATGGCATTCGCAAGAAACTTACGCTGCTGTTTTTCTGGGATTACAAATGCCATATTTGTAAACGGCAACTGGCCGAATTAGTTCCCATGTATCCGGAACTGGCCAAAAAATATAATTTGGCTGTTTATGCCATTAACATAAATCCTGATTTGGATCAATGGAAAGCAGCTGTCCGAAACCGCCGGCTACCATGGATAAATGTTAACGGAACTCGTACCCTGAAGGGCGATTTCACCAAACTCTACGATATCCACGGTACTCCTCAGCTTTTTTTATTAGGTAAAGATAAGCATATTATTGCCAAGCAATTCTCTGTAAATCAGCTGCGAAAGATTTTAAAAGACTATGCTGCCAGGCATCCCGGGAAATAATTCCTGGCGTTTATACAATCTATGTGTCAGAATCTCCGTTATTTTTTTACTTTTATAGCCCGATAATGTAAATATTCTGCGAATGAAAAAATTTACCCTGTCATTTTTCTTTGCTATTTTATATTCCTGGGTGTGGGGACAGTGCAGTACTACGGCTGACTTCACCCTTACCTACCCGGATTGTAGCACCATTCAGTTTACGGATGCCTCCACGGCCTCAGCCAACTACAATCTGGTAAAATGGGAATGGGATTACGGCGATGGAAATACCGCTTCCGGACAAACGGTTACGCATACTTTTACACCGGGTGTTACCACTCAGGTTCAGCTTATTGTTACTGCCGATTCTTCCGGAGTAACCTGTTCTGATACAATTGTTAAAACAATTGTTGTCCATTCGCTGCCTACCGTTTATGTTGCCAGCGACCCAAATCCGTCTTGCGTAACGATTGCAACTAATTTTTTCGGTTCATCCGGACAAAAAATCAAAAGCTGGCAATGGGATTTCGGTGATGGAAAGTTCGACACCCTTCAAAATCCGACCCACCTTTATCCCGACACAGGTTCTTATCAGGTAATATTACATGTTGTGGATACAAATGGTTGTGCCAACCAAAATGATACTGCTTACGTGCAAAAAGTAAATCCTGCACCGAAACTGGATTTTTCGTGGGATATTGATCCGGCATCCGTAACCGATAACTTACAGTTTAAGGCCACCGGACAAGGAAACGTCACTTCCTGGCATTGGGATTTCGGTGATGGAGACACTGCCAATATCCAAAATCCAACTCACCGTTATAGTGCAACAGGTCAGTACCCGGTTACCCTTTCTATTGTGGTTGATGGATTGTGCACCAATTCATTAACCAAAACTGTTTCCATTGATCCGCTGCCGGCTCCTGAATTTTCCGTTTCGCCGGTTTGCCTGAACGATACTACTTTTTTTACAGATATTTCTACAACCCCGGCAGGAACCATCGTTACATGGAAATGGTATTTCGGAGATGGTGACAGCTTAATTGTAAACAGTCCGGGCAATGCCAATGTAAAACATATTTATCGCACACAAACAACCTATCAGGTAACGCTGTTAACCATCAATTCAGATGGATACCAGCGTAGCATTACCAAAACCATTGATGTAAAGCTGAAACCACTGGCCGCTTTTACCTCTGCCGATACCTGCTACACCAGACCCATCGGCTTTTTCGACCGGTCTTCCCAAAACGGAGGCTCGGCTATCGGTTCATGGAGCTGGAACTTCGATGACCCGTCTTCAGGTGTAAATGACACCTCCTCCCTGCAAAACCCGACTCACATCATGAGTATTCCAGACACTTTTGCCGTCCAACTCATTGTTACCAACCTGGACGGATGTCGCGATACTATCATTAATCCTGTCATAGTTGACTCGTTACCTTCCGTAGATTTCACCCGGTCAAAAGATTCGCTTTGTCTTGGTGAAGATGTTCAATTTGGTGGCCTGGGGAACAATATTGCCTCCTGGCATTGGGATTTTGGCAACGGTGACACCTCCGTTTTTCAAAATCCTGCGTATCGCTATACGTTACCCGGACTCTACACGGTAACGCTGACTGTTACAAACCTGAAAGGGTGTTCCGGTAGCATTTCGCATAATATCTATATCATACCTCCTCCCAAACCTGATTTCTCCTTTACTGCATCTTGTATAGGCGATACTACCTACTTTACGGATAAATCTACTGATTCCCTGGGATATGTAGCGCAATGGAACTGGAATTTTGGAGATACTGCTTCCACCGAAAACCTGTCAACTACGCAAAATCCGGCACACCATTTCGACGAAATCGGCAGTTATCATGTTCAATTGATAGCCATCAACAATGACGGATGCCGTGATACCATTTCAAAATACGTGAGTGTTTACGAACGTCCGAAACCTGCCTTTACTTATATCCAGGCTTGTGATCCGGCCACGGAAGTGCAGTTCCACGATACCTCTGCACCGGGAAGCAGTAATGCTCCGATTCAATCT
The DNA here is from genome assembly GCA_964386145.1 of uncultured Lentimicrobiaceae bacterium. Classification (GTDB taxonomy): domain Bacteria; phylum Bacteroidota; class Bacteroidia; order Bacteroidales; family F082; genus Sulfidibacterium. The sequence goes on from CAYLSW010000041.1 coordinate 5,753, forward strand.
TATTTGTGGAATTTTTACCATAGCGATACCTCACATCAGAAAAATCCTGTTTATAAATTTCCCGCTTATAACTCTTATTATCAGGTAACTTTGCGAGTAACCGATACCAACGGTTGTGCCAATACCGACACCGTCAGGGTTCACCTTAGAGACAGCTTGCGTATAGATTTTACCTCACCGAAAGTATGCTTCACACAGCCCACACACTTTAGTGCTTCCTATCTGCCTGCCACCGATTCCATAGCCCGTTACAAGTGGAATTTTAACGATGGCAGCCAGGAAGTTACCACCTATCTCGACACTGTGAGCCACGTTTTTCCACATCCGGGAATTTATTCGGTGCAACTGAGTGTTATTGATACCAATGGGTGCGCTACCGTGGTTACCCATCAGGCTGTTGTAGATTCCTTACCGGTTCCCAATTTTTCGTATGTTACCCCGGCCTGCGACCAGCCCACCTTATTCACTGATTCATCGCAGGGCAGAGGTAATTTTATCAGTTCCTGGAATTGGAACTTTGGTGATCTGCCTTCGGTCGCCGATAGCACTTCGGATATACAAAATCCCAGTCACCTTTATGGTCCGATGGCCGGTATCTATAATGTTAAGTTAATCGTAACAAATTTCAACGGTTGTACAGACTCCGTTACAAAACCGGTTACACGACCTTCTTGTTTAACAACATTTTACGATGTTAATGCCGGAAAATCGTGTGCTGCCGATGCCATTTACTTCAAAGACCGCAGCATTTTGTACTCCACCAGAGGAGACATCACAAAATGGCACTGGGATTATGGAGATGGGCAAACCCAGACTTACACGACTTTACTTGATTCCGTTCCGCACACCTATGCACAGGGTGGCTCCTATGATGTAACTCTAACGGTTACGGCACAAGTCAACGGAACAACTTTTAGTGTGGCTTATGATACCGTTATAGTGGTAAATCCGACCCTTACTGCTGCCTTTGAAGTCTCCAATCTTTGTTTTGGCGGAGAAACTGCCTTTACAGACCTGAGTAGCGGAAACGGACTGCCCGTGACGGATTGGTTATGGCGTTTCAATGACCCGACCGGAGGTGTTGATACATCGACTTTGCAAAATCCGTTACATGCATTTTCCAGTGTGGCTCAATACAGCGTGGAACTCTTTGTGAATAATAGTTTTGGGTGTATTGACTCCATAACCCGGACTATCAGCGTTGCCCGGTCGCCACAAGCTGATTTTACGGTTGGGAAAGCCTGTTCGAACCAGACAGTGCAATTTTCTGATTCTTCAAAAACATTCGGAACAACATTGGTAGGCTGGCAATGGGCTTTCAATGACCCTTACACCTTACAGGATTCTGCCTTTATACAGAATCCTACGCATGTATTCGATTCTGCAGGCGCCTTCCTTGTCCGGCTTGTGGTTACGGACAACCACTATTGCAGGGATACTGTGGCAAAACCCGTGGTGATTCATGCCACACCACAGGCAGATTTCGATATTTTGTATAACTATCGTGGTGTAACAGGCCAGGTACTCATGGAGAACATTTCAAAAGGGGCCAGCAGTTATTTCTGGGACTTCGGTGATGGTAATACCTCAACAGAGGAAAATCCGTTAAACCAATACGAATCGGGGGATATCTATAACATCACCCTGATCGCCACCAGCCAGTATCAATGTACAGATACTGCCATTATTGTGTATGATCTGACGCTTGGGCTATACATTCCCAATGCTTTTGCTCCGGGTAGTAATGTATCGGGAACAAATATCTTTCTACCCAAAGGAATTCATTTGAAGGAGTATCAGATACAGGTCTTTAGCTCATGGGGAACATTATTATGGGAAAGCAGTAAACTTTCGGAAGACGGAGAGCCTGTGGAAGGCTGGGACGGAACGTATCTGGGGCAGCCCATGCCTGCAGGAAATTACATTTGGCGCGTGACAGCTAAATTTATTGATAATACTTACTGGCCGGGTGCAAATAATGGAGATGGGAATGTGAAACCTTACGGAACGGTTACTTTAATTCGCTGAGTCTTGAAAATGAAAAGAAAGATTTATGTCTAAAGTTTTAAATATACGTATTTTGATTGTTTTCATGCTGAGCTGGGCAATGTTTTCTGCAAAGGCTCAAGATGTTAACTTTTCCCAATATTTCAATAATCCCACCTATTTCAACCCGGCTTATGTGGGATTAAGTACGGGATTGAAAGTCAGGCTGAATGTACGCAAACAGTGGACAGGCCTTGCAGGCGAATACGATGCTTTTTCGTTTAGTGCCGATATTGCAGACCGGAACATTCCGGGGGCAGGTGGCATTGGCTTTATTGCCACCTCTAACTCCGAAGGTGTCGGAATGATAAAAACAACTACAGTTGGTTTTATTCCGGCCGTACGAATTCAGGTAAACCGGTTTTCCATTATTCAGTTTGGGGCCTTAATATCAGTTATGTCGCGCCGTATTGACTGGAACAACATGGTTTTTTCAGACCAGTTAGACCCGCGTCTTGGAAATATTGGTCTTAGTAGCTTTACCAATCCGGGCAATAGTCCGGTTGTATTTCCCGATTTTTCCATCGGTAGTATCTATCAGTTAAAAGGTAACCGCGTGGTGGCAACTTTTGGCGTGGCCGTCCATCACATAACACAACCAAATCAGTCGTTTCTGCAGGAGGTTTCACCATTGCCGCGAAGATGGGTGGCACACATGGATTTCATCATTGATTTTCAGCGCAATCGCGGCTTTTATAACCGGGCAAGAAATATTAAAATTAATCCGGGGATTTTGTACCAGTCACAGTCGAACATGAGTCTTTTTGCTCTTGGCATCAATGCTTATGTTTCCAATATCTATTTCGGTATTTGGTATCGGAATGATATTTTCAGAAAAACAAGTTTTACCAATCTCGTATGGCTGGCAGGATTAAATATTCCATTTAATAATGACTCCAGAATGAAAATCATGTACTCTTTTGACATGAATACTTCGCGAAACACAAATTTTACCGGACCCTCGCATGAAATAAGTCTGATTTTTGAGTTAGACAATGCCCGATTGATCAATCCGAATAAAATAAGGATACCCATGCGTTCGCACAACTCGCTGGAATGTTCTCCGTTTTAACAAAAACTTCTTTATAAAAACAAAAAGCCGGAAGAATTCCGGCCTGTTTGTGGGAGATACTGGAGAACCAGTGACCCCCGCCCTGTCAAGGCAATGCTCCCCGCCTGCTTTAGTGGGGCGTACTGGAATCGAACCAGTGACCTCTTGCCTGTCAAGCAAGCGCTCTAAACCAACTGAGCTAACGTCCCTTAGTTATGTTCGGCGGGCAGGTAAACCAACTGAGCTAATATCCCCGGAAGAAAAAAACGGTGGGACATATTGGATTCGAACCAATGACCCCTGCTCTGTGAAAGCAATGCTCTAAACCAACTGAGCTAATGTCCCGTTTTTTTATAATGAACGCCTAATCTTTTTCTTCCGTTTTGGGTTTGCAAAAGTAAAAAAAATGTGAAATGCAAAAACAGCTGAGGCGAATTATTCCTTAACGTCAGCCAATGAGGTAAGATTTCATAATAAATGCGACTACAATCCCTAAAATTGCACCTGCCAATACCTCCACCGGACTGTGCCCCAATAATTCCTTTAATTGAACTTCCCCGAATTTTTCATCGAATAATTTGCTTAACGATTCTCTCAGGTTGTTTAAAACTCCGGCCTGCTTTCCTGCTGCCCTCCGGATACCTGCTGCATCATGCATGACTATGATTGCAAAAACCACGCTTATGGCAAACAAAGGACTTGTCGGGCCTTGCGAAATCCCAATGGCAGTGGCCAAAGCGCTTACAGCAGAGGAGTGCGAGCTGGGCATACCTCCTGTTTCCCACAACCGCTTGGCATTGAATTTTTTCTCCACAATTATGGAGCTAAAGACTTTGTAAAATTGGGCAATGAACCACGCAATAAAAACCACATCCAGGATTTTATTACCAAATATTATTCCTGCTTCCATATAAATCCAATTTTAGTCTGAACAAAAGTATTGATATCTTCTTACCAAAGAGAAAAATAGTCAATAAATATTAGAAGTCCCCTTAGATTAATATTTCCTTTATTTAAATCTGATGGGTAGAGAATGCTTGTTCAGGTTTCTTAACAATTTTATACTTTTGAGCTTTTAATTATTAATGGATTAATTCAGCAAAGAAATGAAAAAAGGTTTATTATTAGTGTTCGGAATCCTGTTTGTCTTTGGCCGGACCTGGGGTCAGTCCTCCCAAAAAGAAATTTCCTTAAAGGATATTTGGACTAATTCCAGGTTTTATCCAAAAACTGTTCAGGGCATCGTCTCCCTGAATAACGGGAAACAATATACGGAAATTAAAAACGGTTCTATTGTAGTCTATGACTATAAAACCGGAGACTCACTTTCTACATTGGTCAACGGCAAAGATCTTATCCCGGAAGGAAAAAAGACACCTATCCAAATCGGTAATTTCTCGGTAAACAAAGGGGAGACAGAATTTATTTTCCCTACCCAAACCGAACATATCTACCGCCATTCCCGAATCTCCCATGACTATATCTGGGATACAAAAACCAAAAAACTTACACCGCTTTCCGATAAAGGAAGACAACGACTGGCTGATTTCTCTCCCGACGGTACCAAGGTAGCCTTTGTCAGAGACAACAACATTTTTATCAAAGACCTGAAAACAGGAAAAGAGAAACAGATCACCTTTGATGGAAAGAAAAACAGCATTATCAACGGAACCTGCGACTGGGTTTATGAAGAAGAATTCAGCTTCACTAAAGCTTTTTTCTGGTCACCCGATGGGAAGAAGATTGCTTTTTATCATTTCGATGAAAGCAAGGTGAAACAATATACCCTGCCTTTCTACCATGGCCCTAAAAGCGCTTATCCTGAAGAATATACCTATAAATATCCGGTAGCCGGGGAGAGTAATTCCATTGTGCAAATCTATACCTATGATCTCACTACCGGCAAAACCGTAAAAATGGACGTGGGAGAAAATACCAATCAGTACATCCCACGGGTAAAATGGACTATGCAGCCGGACAAACTTGCCATCGAGCGGCTCAACAGGCTGCAAAATCACCTGGATGTTCTCGTGGCTGATGCATCCACAGGAGAGACAAAAACTATTTATACCGAAAACAACAAGTATTACATTGATATAACGGACAACTTAACCTTTCTTCCCGATGGCCGACATTTTCTGATGACTTCCGAAAAAGGGGGCTATAATGCTATTTATCTGTACGATATGGATGGAAAAAATGCAAAGCAGCTCACCAAAGGCAACTGGGATGTGACCAAAGTTTACGGATACAATCCAAACCGGAAACTGATTTATTTTCAGGCAGCCAGAACTTCACCCCTCGACAGAGATATTCTCGCTGTGAACCTGAAAGGTAAGATCAGGCAGATTTCCACTCACACCGGAACCAACGATGGAGACTTTAGCAAGAGTTTCGATTATTACATTAATACTTATAGCAATGCCAATACGCCACCTTATATTACGGTCAACAATTACCGTGGAAAAGTAATTCGTGTGCTGGAAGACAACAAAGCTCTTGTGAAAAAAATGCAGCAATATAATCTCAGTAAGAAAGAATTCTTTAAACTGCGGTCACCGGAGTTTAAGCTGCCCAATGGAAAACAGGTCGATTTGAATGCATGGATCATTAAACCGCCGAACTTCGACCCGCAAAAAAAATATCCCGTGCTTATGTATGTTTATGGCGGCCCTGGTATTCAAACAGTAAATAATTCGTGGGGGGGCAGTAATTATTTCTGGTTTCAGATGCTGGCCGAAAAAGGAATCGTTGTGATTTCGGTGGACAACCGTGGTACCGGCGCCCGGGGTGAATTGTTTAAGAAGATGACCTATCTTCAACTGGGGAAATACGAAATTGCCGACCAGATTGAAGCAGCGAAACTTATTGGGCAATACCCTTATGTTGACAGCACCCGCATCGGTATTTTCGGCTGGAGTTATGGCGGATTTATGGCCAGCCTCGCCATTACCAAAGGAGCCGGCGTTTTCAGTACAGCAGTAGCCGTTGCCCCCGTAACCAACTGGCGGTTTTACGATAACATCTATACCGAGCGCTACATGCGCACGCCTGCTGCTAACAAAGAGGGCTACGATGACAATTCACCACTTAAATATGTGAATAGCCTCAAAGGGCATTACCTGCTGATTTTTGGTAGCGACGACGACAATGTCCATCCTATCAACTCCATGACCATGATTTCTGCTTTGGTCAATGCCAACAAGCAATTTGACCTGATGGTCTATCCCAACAAGAACCATGGGATTTACGGCGGCAATACGCGGTATCATCTCTTTACGAAGATGACAGGTTTTATCCTTAAATACCTTAACTAAAGTAGAATAAAACCATCATGGTAAATATCAGGTGCAATTTTTTATTCTCACCAGCGCACGAATCTTTTGCGTGCCACTATCTCCAAAGTTATCATGCCCGGAATATCCACATACACTCCTCCAAATATCAGAATAAAACTTTCCCCATAGGTAAATTCCCAACCTCTTCCTGCCGGTTTTCCCGAAAAAGCCGGGACAGGCTGTCAACAACACGTTCAGATTGGGCTGTGCCAGGCATCAGAACGCAAATTGTTATGGGCTGAATATTACTTTTGTAGTTTACATATATATTTTAGTTACATAAGAAGAAGTCATCGCTGCGAGTAGTGCTCCGTAATTAAGGTTAAATTTGACTTCATTTCCAACCTTTAATTCTGTATTTTTACAATCAATGATGACATGATCACTGGTTGCCCCAAGAATTTCAATATCTAACATAGGAGTCAATCCTGAGACTAAAACATCTTGTAATCCAACACCTATTATTGCTCTTCTTATTAATCCTCTATTACGAAATTTTGGAATATTTCCAAATGCATCTTTATGAATCGTTCCATAAGGTACAGATGGTTTTATTTTTGATTCGATAACCTCTGTAATGAGTGTAAATATATCTGTAAATAACTCTGGTATAGGTTTACTATAAAGCGTTTCACAACCCATAAACACAGATTCACCAAGTCGTAAATTATTGATTTCCCCAACATCCTTAGTGGATATAAACCAGTTATAATTAGCTGAATTTCCACCAGAGACAACCTCCAATGTAAGGTTAAACTTTTCTCGGATATTTTTAACAATTAAAGATAATTGTTTCATTTTTTCGTCATCAGGCTCAATTCCACCAAAACAAGTTAAATTTGTTCCAATGCCTGTGATTTCAATTCCTTGCATTGCAATTACTTCTTTGACGGTGTTGTCCAAGTCTGCCGGCATTATACCCTCCCTTAAATCGCCAAGTTCAACCATCAATATAATT
>CAYLSW010000042.1:0-13044 GCA_964386145.1 uncultured Lentimicrobiaceae bacterium
TTTGCCTCGTTATCGAACAAAATAACTTCGCCTAATTCGGAGAACTTATTTCGTCACAAACCCTTAGCGTAAAGCATCAGGAAAAGTAATGATATTTTTTAAACCTTCTGAAATACAATAGTCCGGTAAAAAATTCTACCAATCTGATTCCCAGATAAATAGAATTGCTTCATGATAAGTGTAACTTATTATGAAACAAGTATTTGCGTCTTGACGTCATGGCGAGAACGAAAAATTACCGAACTATTGAAATAATCGTTCGGCAAAAATTCTATACAGTTTAATATCAGACAAATAATGAGTTGGAATAGTAAATATTAAAAATATAATTTACTGATATTCAATTTTTTGCATCTCTGCAGCTTTACGTGAACGAAAGATAAAAGGAGTACTATGAAAACAAATGACGAACAAAAAAATTATTTCAACCTTCCCAACCGTTTCATGGAACGCAGGAAGTTGATGGTACGTGTCCGGGTGGTGAGGACGTATTCGTAGTAATTCTTGTCGCTGTTGGGGTTCAGTTCCCGTTTGTCCTCTTTCAGGTTTTCGATGATATTGTTGAAATTGATATCGGATGACAGTACCTGCATGATGCCATTGGCATAACTGAAATAGTACCACTGGCGCTTGCCGTGGCGCAGCATAAACTCGATGGTAGCGCCGCTGCGGCCTTTGCGAATTTGCACAATGCCGTTCATGTACTTGTTCAGCGTGTTGTCACCAATACTGCCAATTCCAATAGGGCCGTACGAAATAAATGATCGCGAAAGCGGATCCCACACAAGTCGAAGGTCGGTGAAGCTGATAGTATTTTTCAGGACATTCGGCAATTTTTTAACCTGTCCGTAAAGTGAGAGTTCCGTAATAACATCTTGTGCCGTTTCCGGGTTAAGGAGTTTCTTCAGCGCCATGGGATAAAGACCTTTGGTGATGTCCACCGATTTGGCAGGAATCATCCGCAGACTATCCGCCATCATCTCCAGCGCAGACTGGTCAAAGTAAAATTTCATCATCATAACCACGTGAAGCAGCAGACTGTCGGGTACTACCAGATACTTGAATTTGCCTATAAACTTTGATTTCAGCATGTTATTTTTCATGCCGAGCTTAAAAATACCATCTCCTACTAACTGGCAGCTTTTGTTCTTCAGCTTTACGAAATTGGCTTTCAAGTCGTTGTTTTTCAGCCTTTCGGGAGAACCCATGAGGAAACTACCGGTTTTGTGGTCGATTTCCAGATTTCCGGTAGCTGATATCAGCACTTCGTCCGAAGTACTTTTTAATGCCTGTAATACCAGTGGGTAGTAGTGATGATATTGGAAGCTGTAAGCCAGCCCAAACCAGGCTTGCAGGCTGTCAGCAGTTTGGGCGTGGCTGTCGAAGCGGAAAGCGATGTGATCGGGATTCAAATCCTGATCCACGGCCATCCGGTTACCGGTGTTGTCCACGCAATCTTCGTTTAGCTGATAGCCACCGGTGAAATGTAGCAGCTTGTTGCCGGCATGCATTATCACCTTTCCGGTAAAGAAATACTCCGGGCTCAGGAAGAAGATTTCATCTCCTGGAATAACCCCCGTGGCGACACTCTGTCCGTTGTCATCTACATGGATATCACTCATCTTAATGGCCTGCAAGGTGCCATTCATATCTTTGTAATCCAGTTTACCTGTTGCTGTGTAATTTTTCCGTGAAAGCACCTTCACCCGGGCATCGTAAATGTTATGGAAGAAGTTGGCAGTATCAATCAGTATGTTGGCATTTTCTAAAGGCGCCAGTTTGCCTTTCTGCAAAATAGTAACGTTTCCCTTATCGGGAAATATAGCAGCATCGGCTGTCTTTATTAGTTTAACGCCCTGTACGTCAATAGTGTATTGATTAATGTTGTAATATGCTTTCTCTGCATAGAAACGTAATGAGTCTTCACCGGGAGAGATAGAGATGAACTCGGGACCGGGTTTGTGATAGGCGATGAGCTGTTTCCGGCTGAGCGAATCCAGTGTATGGTAAGTGTTGTTCTGTGTACTGTAAAGGCTGAGTTTATCTTCGTCCATAATCCATTTCACTTCATCCAGTGTAGAGATAAACCGGTTGAAAGGAAATTTCAGGAACGAATGGTTGTCAAGATGATTAAACCATCCTTTTTGGGCTTTGAAATCAATTTTTGCCCGATAGTTTCTGGCGAGGAAGGTGGTGTCGCCGGTTTCCGGATTTTTCAGAACGAACTTCGCAGAATCGGCATCCAATCCGTGGTTAGTAAACAAAAATTGCTGTGAGCTTAGGCTGGAGTGGCCAAAAGCAAAACTTCCCTTTCCGGAAAATTGATCCGGCGACAACGTAAGCTCACCCCTGAGCGTGGCATTACCATACAGCCGGTATGCCCTTCCGGGACTGGTAACATTCATAACGTTTTTTTTCGTGTTCCAGCTGATGGCAACTCTATCGCCATAAACGGATGGGAAATGGTATTTCACAGAGTCGGTTTTTCCTTTGAATCTGAGTGCTTTGGCAGCGACCAGTGAATCAGGGAAAAACCGGAAATTCCCGGACTGCACAGAGGTAGTCAGGTAGTGCAGCGTTCCGCTCCCGTGAAATCCCTGCATGTTGAGGGTGAGTGTGTCGGAATAACGGCCTTTTCCGCCATACGCCGGCAAGCCGTCGGCAGGTGTTTTGTAAAAAAAGCCCAGCGAATAATCGGGCATTACGCGCAATGGCTGTGTAATGGGCTTGAAGATACTGTCGGAGACCAGACTTCCCTTAAAGGCGAGGTGGTCGGTGTTGAAGGTCATAAGAGAGTCGAAAACAAAAGGCGAAACGCGATAATAAAACTTTCCGGGGAGCAGCGTGCTATCCTGGATTTTCCGGCTGTTGTAATAAACATAGGATTCTGATTCGCTTACGAACTTCGGATATTTCGGCACGTGCATAAGCCCTGATTTGTTAAAAGGCAAATCCACATAAAGCTTGCCGGTGAGCTTTTGCAGCACTTGTTTCACCGGTACCACATAACGCCGGTTGCGGATGGTGTCCTTTTTCCAAACTTCAAAAGAAAGCGAATCTATGTAATTCATGTTAATCATAAAACTGTCATATACAAAGGTACTCTTCCTGGCGTAAAAGTTGAACAGTCCTGCACTGACTTTTCCGCTAAAGGTGAAATTACGGTTCTTTCTGATGGCAATTTTTTTATCGTACGGATAAATGTAGACCCGCTGGGAGTCGCTGATAAAAATCCGGGGGACACCGTAAATGTTCAGGCTGAGGTTTTTCAGGTTCAGCGAGGCGTTTGGCTTAAGTTTTTCTTCCGAATTAAAATGGATGACGTCATAATCGGTTCGTCCGGCTTTGGCATCCAGAAAATACTGTAACCGTTTGGTTACCAGTGCAACTTTTGTTCCTGAATCGTAAACTACAAAGCCTTTGTTCGATAAACTTATGAGTAAATCTTCAACCTGATCGGCTGGCTTGTTCATAAATGAAGAAAGCGCCGCCACGCTGATGCGGTTGGTGGAAAAGGTGTGAATAAAATTCTGCACCACATAAAGCGGATTGATCTCATCAATACCTTGCAGAACGTAAAATTGCCGGACATTAAAATAGCGGTTTGACTCAAAACGGGCCGGTTGGTTGTCGTTAACACCTCTGATCTTTTTGAAAATAATACTATCTGTTTTAAGGTTCCACAGAAGGGAGGGAACGTAAAGGTCCATCTTATGGTAGGAGTCAAAAAAGGGAATTTGTCGGGAATTATCCGTAACAGTATAAAGTTGCAGTTTTTTGGCGGCTACTTCGTAACGCATTTGCAGCTGGGGATGATAAATGGAATCTTTGCCGAGGAAGAGGCTGGCATCCACATCCCCGGAAACCATCTTATTTTGGTAAAATTCAAAACGCCTGGCGCGGAGTTTAAGTACCGGTTTTTTATTACGGTTGAAGACCACTTCAGGTCTTCTGCCATTAATAGTAGTGCCGTAAAAACGTCTTCCCAGCAGCTGAATACCTCCGTGGAAAGAGATTTGAGGATATATCCCCGGAAGAAAAAGGTCGTTGTCATAGGAGGTAAAACGGGGGTAAACCGAGTTTACACCCGGTTTGCCGGTAAGAACCCTGCCCGAAAGCCTTCCTAAAACAGCCTGTTTGCCGAGAAAATCCGGGTAGGTGAGGCGCACCGAATCAATGCGGAAAATATTTGTGTTGAGGTAGAAATGGTAACTGTCAACTATTTTGTAACGTTCATAAGAACCTTTGTCATAGTGGTTCCATCGCAGATTGCCGCTCTCACCTGACCAAAGTTTTGTCCGATAAAGGAATACGCCTTTGGTCTGCATGATTATGGTGCTGTCGTTGTGGCTGGCTTTGATGAGGTTCAGGTGTGCAAACCGGACATAAAAAGTAGTGTCGTAATGCAGCCTGAAATCGGCGCGGCGAAAATGCCAGGAAGCACCGGTTGTACCGTAAAGGATATGCTGCTCCAGCAGTTTGTCGGTGAAAGCGAGGAAGTCAAGAAATGCCTCCAGCTTGCGTTGTTGCAATTTTATCGCTACATAATGCTGCCACACCATGAATTCCTGCTCCGTCCGGTTGGTTTCCACCAGCAGGTTGATGCCGTACAGGTAACCGTACAGAAAAGGATAGGTGCGCAGCCGCCTGGAGCGCATGAGTTCTACTACTTTTCTTACTGCTTCCTGTTGTTTTACGGTGAAGCGACCGTTGTTCCAGCTGCTTCCGAACCGTGCCAGCAAAAGGTTGGCTTTCGCCTGGTACGCGGCTGATTTGGTATTCATTAAGATGGTGGACAACTGGTTGAAAAACCGGGTTGGATCTCTGGATAGAGAGTCGCTTTGTGCCTGTAATTGAAAACTCAGCACACTGAGCATCAGGAGTATTTTCCATTTTACAAAAGACACCTTCTGCATGATTTATTCTTTGGTGAAAGCAGCTGCTACCCATTTGTTTCTGGTGTAATGGCTTTGGTAAAGCAAACGCAAAACGGATGCTTTTGTTTTAATATCTTGCAAATCGGTATCATAAAAACCACTGAAAAAGATATTCCCCTTGATTTTAAGCGCTCTGGCAAAAGCTGGCATGTCGTGGAGCAGGATGTTTTTGTTGATGTTGGCCAAAATGACATCGTAAGTCTCTGTTTTGCCCTTTAGAAAAGCGGCGTCACCCAAAATGGTAGTGATGTTCCGGATGTTGTTTATTTTCCTGTTTTCTTCGGCGTTGTTGTATGACCAGCTGTCATTATCCACTGCATCAATATGTTGTGCACCTTTCCGGGAGGCGAGAATAGCCAATATGCCGGTACCGCATCCCATGTCCAGGACGGTTTTGCCGGCAAAGTCTTCTTTCAGCATAAGCTCAATTATCTGAGCGGTAGTTTCGTGATGTGCCGTACCGAAGGTCATTTTGGATTTAACTTGGATGTTGAATTCAATCTCCGCCCTCTTTTTGTGAAATGGTGCGTAGATATAACACCTTCCGGCAATGAGTACCGGTGGATAATTACTCTCCCATACGGCATTCCAGTTTTGTTCGGGAATAAGGGTAACCGCCGCTTTGCCTTCGGTCATCCATTGCCTGCATAAAGCTATTTTCGGAATATTTTCTGAATAATCCTTTTCCCGAATGTAGGCCAGGATATGCGTATCGGTCTCCTCAAAACTCTCAAAGCCTTCCTGTGCCAATAGTGCTATGAGGATTTCATTCTGTTCCTGCACAGGTTGTTTGGGACATTTTAGCTGATAGTAATTCATGGCCGTTATTGAAGTGAAAATCGGATGGGAAAGAGGCTTCACCTTCCCATCCGATGAAAAAATTATTCAAAACTGGCAGCAATTTTCAAAAAGTCGTTGGCTTTCAGTGAGGCGCCTCCAATGAGCCCGCCATCCACATCTTTGTTGGCGAAGATAGCTTTTGCATTACCCGGATTGCAGCTTCCGCCATAAAGAATGCTGACTCCATTAGCCACTGTTATCCCGTATTTTTCCGTCATCAGACTCCTGATAAAAGCATGCATCTCCTGTGCTTGTTCGGGAGAAGCTGTTTTTCCGGTGCCAATGGCCCAGATAGGTTCGTAGGCAACAACAACATTGGAAAATTCATCTTCGTTCAGGTGAAACAGACTATCTTCGAGTTGTTTTTTTACCACTTCAAAATGAATCTCTTTTTCTCTTTCTTCCAGCACTTCGCCACAACAGAAAATGGGTTTGATACCATAATCCAACAGAATATCTACTTTTTTTGCCAGCTGATCATGGGTTTCGTGGAAATATTTTCGTCTTTCCGAGTGACCTACAATGCAATATTCAATGTCCACCGAAGCCAGCATTGATGCGGCGATCTCACCGGTATATGCGCCTTTTTCGTGTTCGCTCACATTTTGCGCCCCTATTTTAATAGCGCTTTCTTCGGCATAGTCAGATGCCATTTCGAGGTATGGAGCCGGAGGACAAGCAATCACCTCACATTTCAGGCTCGTCTCTTCCATGCCCACCACAATCTGATCAATCAACTCTTCAGCTTCCTGAAAGGTCTTGTTCATCTTCCAGTTGCCGGCAACAATATTTTTTCTCATGGTTTTTCAATTTAAAATTGTAGGAAGCAAAATTACGATTTAAAGGGTACTATGGACAGTTGAGGAATATTTTTGTAAGATGGGGAGTAGGAAGCCGGAAGACCGGAGAGCGGAGCTTATCCGTTAAAAAGTATCTGTCTGGATTGCCCCGGACGCTATTCAAAGCCCTGAAAAACTTTTCAAAAAAACATTTGTAATTAAGGAAATAGCTATATATTTGCACTCATTTTTGAAGAAACGTTACTAAGTATAAAAACAATGAGCAAACAGGAGTTAATTCAACTGGTGGAGGACAGTATTGAGGTCAAAGAATTTCCGAAATTCAAGGCCGGTGACACCATCACCGTTACTTACAAAATTAAAGAAGGAAACAAAGAACGTCTGCAGAAATTTCAAGGAGTGGTTCTTCAGCGTGCAGGCAGCGGTCCGACAGCTACCTTTACGGTAAGAAAAATTTCCGGTAATGTGGGTGTTGAACGTATTTTTCCCATTTCTTCACCTTTTATCGAAGAAATTATGGTGAACAAAGTGGGTGTTGTTCGCAGGGCACGTATCTTTTACTTCCGTAATCTCCGTGGAAAAAAAGCCCGTATCAAGGAGAAAAGACATTAAACAATTTGTTTATGAAATTTATAAAGCCAATCCGAAAGGGTTGGCTTTTTTCATGGCAGAGGCAGTGGGCAACCCTGTTTCTCACTACCACCTGGAGTGTCAAATGAAAAACAGTTTGCCCAAACAGAAACCTATGTTCGCCCTGAAAGGAAAAAATAGAGTCACAACGTTTTGTATGTCAACTCTTGTTATCTTTACCCTTTCAAACAAAGGAGAAAAATGGAAAAAATAGCCTTGTTTCCCGGTTCTTTTGACCCCATTACGCTGGGACATGTTTCTGTCATCCGAAGATCACGTTCCCTTTTTGATAAGATCATTATTGCCATTGGTGTCAATTCCGATAAAACACATATGTTTCCGCTGGAGAAACGCAAAGCATGGATAGAGGCTGTGTTTAATAATGATGCTGCCATCGAGGTGCAGACCTACAATGGCCTTACGGTGGATTTTTGCAAAAACGTGGGAGCCGGCTTCATCTTACGCGGGTTGAGAACATCGGCAGATTTTGAATTTGAGCGTAGTATCGGACAGACAAACAGAATGTTATATCCTGAAATAGAGACTGTATTCATACTTACCGAACCCGAGTTCACTCCTGTTTCATCGTCTATCGTCCGGGATGTCTTCCGACATGGCGGCGACATTAGTAGCATGGTTCCCAAAGAAGTTATCTTTTAATATCAGGTTATTGTCGTGGAAAAGTATTCGCAAAAAGCCTATTGGGACAGTGTAGCTGCTGAAAAGAATTTTACCCTTTGTCCCGATTTTAACCTGCTGGAATCCAGCATCGACAGGGAGGCTTTTATTGTGGATTATGGATGTGGTTACGGCCGAACGCTGGACGAATTTTATCAGGCCGGCTACAGAAACACGCTTGGACTTGATTTCTCCGAGGGGATGATCGCCCGCGGCCATAAGTGCTATCCCTATTTAAATTTGCAAATTGTTGCCTCTGCACATACGAATTTACCTGACTGTTCCGTTGATATGGTGCTGCTTTTTGCTCTGCTCACCTGTATAACAGAAGACGAACAACAGCAGCAGATTATGGAAGAGGCCAAACGTGTTTTAAAAGCGGGTGGCTTTGTTTACGTGAAGGATTTCCTGATGAACAAAGATGATCGGAACAGAAAACGATATGCTGCTTATGCCGAAAAGTACGGAGTATACGGAGTTTTTGACTTGCCCGAAGGCGTTACCCTGCGTCATCATCACGAGAGTTATGTAAAACAGCTGATGAAGGGCTATGCCATTACCCATTTTGAAAAGACGGTGAATAGAACCATGAACGGACATATCTCCAATGGATTTGTATTGATGGCGCAAAAAAAGAGAGGATGCAACTGAAAAAGATTTTTCCGCTTTTGCTGTTATTGATACCAGCCGGTCTGTGTGGACAAAATGTACAGATAAGCGGCCACGTGGCAGGCTTTTCCACGGGAAGTATGGTGCGGGTTTTGGTGTATGCCGACCAGTTCTCGCAGCTGAAAAAGACGTTGGCAACCACACGAACGGACAGTGCCGGAAACTTCCGGCTGACTTTTCCGGTTAAGACGACTACTTATGCCATGCTTGCTGTCAACCTGAAATACACCGGCTTTTACCTAAAGCCGGGAGCTGTTTACCATTTCAACATTGCTCAGGATTCGCTGATCCGCAATGCTTCCCCGCTTGAAGAAATTCCTTTGAAGGTGCAGATGAAAGCGGTGGATGACAGCCTGAACATGCACATAGAAGCTTATGATATGCTTTATAATCAGTTGATTGTAAAGTATTTTAGAGATATTTACCAATTCCATAACCGGAAAATATTGAATGACTTTAAGGCGGAAGCCGAGAGCCGGTTCGGATATGTCAAATCTCCCTACTTCCGAAAGTACATGCATTATTCGCTGGCTTCAATGGTTTGGGGTTCGCGTGCAAAGTCGCTGTCTGAGATTGTCACCGATTATTTCTCCGGGAAGCCGGTATTGTATCGAAACATCCAATACACTGAATTTTTCACCAATTTTTTTCAGACCTATTTTGAATCAACGGTGAAAAAGCCGGTAAATCGCGACAAGCTGCTCTCTGTCATCCCACAGAGAAATTTAAAGAAGCTGGATGAACTTTTCGCTTCTGTCCCCGGCCTCACTGCAGATGCACGTGTACGGCAGTTGGCCGAGATGGTTCAGCTGGCCGGACATTACTCCGTCCCCGGCTTTGTCAGAAAAGATATCGAAGTACTTTTTGAACAGATTGCCAGAGAGAGCATTTATCCGAAAAACAGAGAGATCGCCCGTGATTATTTGGTGAAACTGAATATTTTGCAACCGGGAACGTCTGCACCTGCTTTTCGTTTGCCCGATTTTATGGGAAAAGAATTTTCTTTGAAAGATTTCAGAGGAAAATTTGTCCTGCTGAGTTTTGTCAAAACACGGTGTCCCGTCTGCGACCGGCAACTCAACACATTGGATGACATGAGCCAAAAGCTGGGGGAAGGTTTTGCTAACCTTACAATAGTGAAGGGCAGGATAACGACCGGATTTATGCAGAAAGCACGTCCCACAGACCATGGCTGGCCCTTTTTGGTACTGGGGAAAAGTATTTTGCTGCTGGAAAAATATCAGATTGTCACCTATCCGGCTTATGTACTTATTGACCCGCTGGGACGTATCTCTATGGCCCCCGCTCCCATGCCTGACGAGGATTTGCAACAACGTATTGCCGCCAGGATAAATGCTGATAAAAAAAGAGGGCAAAATTGATATGCTTTCAATACCTTTGCCATGTCATTTAACTTGTCAGGTTATGCTATTAAGGAACAATAATTGATGAAGAAAATATTCAATTTAAAGGGATCATGATTGATTTTATAAAAAAAGTTTTAGGAGATAAGGCTTCGCGCGATAAAAAAGCCATTAGCCCCATTGTCAATAAAGTAAAAGAAGCTTACGAGGAAATTAAAAACCTGAGTAACGATGGTCTGCGGGCTAAAACACAGGAGTTTAAGGATGAGATCACTGCTTATATTTCAGAAGATGAGAAAAACATTGCCTCACTTAAGCAACGCATTGAAGACGAGCATGATATGTCCATGCATGAAAAGGAGAAAATTTACGACCAAATAGACAAACTCTCTACACTGATATACGATAAGACACAGGAGATACTGGATAAATTGCTTCCGGTAGCTTTCGCTGTAATGAAAGAAACCACTCGCCGGTTCAAAGATAACCCGGAGGTGGAAGTAACGGCAAATGACCGGGACCGCCATTTAGCCACCATAAAGGATAATGTGCGTATTGATGGAGACAAAGCCTTTTATAAAAACCAATGGATGGCCGGCGGAAACCTGATTACCTGGGATATGGTTCCTTACGATGTGCAGCTTTATGGCGGTGTGGTTCTGCATCAGGGAAAGATTGCCGAGATGGCTACCGGTGAGGGAAAGACGATGGTAGCAGTCCTGCCATCCTACCTGAATGCTTTGCCCGGAAGGGGCGTGCACGTGGTTACCGTAAACGACTACCTCGCCAAACGAGACTCGGAATGGATGAGCATGTTATTGGAATTTCATGGAATGAAAGTAGATTGTATTGATAAACATGATCCTAACACTGCTGAGCGCCGCAATGCTTACCTTTCCGATGTGACGTACGGAACTAACAATGAATTTGGGTTTGACTACCTGCGTGACAATATGACAGGAGACCCGGAGGAAATGGTACAACGCGAACCTTATTATAGTATTGTAGATGAAGTTGACTCCGTTTTAATCGATGATGCCCGTACACCACTTATCATCTCCGGCCCCACGCCAAAGGGCGACAAGCACGAATTTGATGCACTGAAAGGAGATGTGGAAAAATTATACAATGCACAGAAAAATCTGGTGTCTCACTTGATTTCAGAGGCGCGTAGCATATTAAAAAACAATCCTAAAGGGGAAGAACTTAACAAAGCCGGTGATTTGATTTTCACAGCCTATCACGGTCTTCCGAAGAATCATGCGCTCATTAAGCTTCTCAGTGAAGAGGGGAACAAAGCCCTTATGCAAAAGCGCGAAAGCTTTTATCTGCAGGAACAGGCAAAAAATATGCACATTATTGATGATGAGCTTTATTTTGTTATTGATGAGAAAAATAATTCTTCCGACTTGTCGGAGAAAGGTATTGACCTGCTCACAAAATCATATAATGATCCCAACTTCTTTATTCTTCCCAATATAGGCGAGCGTGTCGCCGAGCTGGAAAGCTTAGACCTGGAAGAAAAAGACCTGCTGCAGAAGAAAAATGAGATGATTACGGACTATGCCATTAAATCGGAAAGGGTGCATACGGTTACGCAGCTGCTGAAAGCCTATACGCTTTTTGAAAAAGATGTGGAATACGTCATTATGGACAACAAAATCAAAATTGTTGATGAACAAACCGGACGTATTATGGAAGGCCGTCGTTATTCTGATGGTTTGCACCAGGCTCTTGAAGCAAAAGAAAACGTAAAAATTGAAGCCGCTACGCAAACCTATGCCACGGTTACGCTGCAGAACTATTTCAGGATGTATAAGAAACTTGCCGGGATGACCGGTACCGCCGAAACGGAAGCCGGCGAGTTTTGGGATATTTACAAACTGGATGTTGTTGTGATTCCCACAAACAAACCCATTGTGAGAGACGACCGGCAGGACTTGGTTTATAAGACAAAACGGGAAAAGTACGCGGCAATAATTGATGAAATTGAAAATCTGGTAAAATTGAAAAGGCCGACTCTCGTAGGGACTACTTCCGTTGAAACTTCGGAGTTGTTGAGTAAGATGTTGCTCCGTAGGCATGTCGATCATAACATCCTGAATGCTAAGCTGCACTTTAAGGAAGCACAGATTATCAGAGAAGCCGGACATGCTGGCAGAGTAACCATCGCCACTAATATGGCTGGTCGTGGTACCGATATCAAGCTGGGACCCGGCGTGGTTGAGGCAGGTGGATTGGCGATAATCGGGACGGAAAGGCATGATTCAAGGCGTGTTGACAGACAGCTGCGCGGGCGTGCCGGACGTCAGGGCGACCCGGGAAGTTCACAGTTTTATGTTTCGCTCGAAGATGACCTGATGCGTATGTTCAGCTCCGGACGTGTTGCCGGAATTATGGACCGCCTCGGTCTGAAAGAGGGGGAAGTTATTCAGCACTCTATGATTACCAAATCCATTGAACGTGCACAGAGAAAAGTGGAGGAGAACAACTTTGGTATCAGAAAGCGTTTGCTGGAATACGACGACATTATGAACTCTCAGCGAGAGGTTATTTATAGAAAACGCCGGCATGCCCTCTTTGGTGACCGCCTTGCAGTAGATATTTCCAACATGATGTTTGACCTCTGCGAACAAATTGTTATTGAAAATCAGGAAAATAGTGACTATGAAACTTTCGAGATGCAGCTTTTACGGGTGCTTTCTACCGAATCGGTGGTTACGGAAAAAGAGTTCCTGGCGATGCCCTCGGAAGATATTACTGAAAAGCTTTTTGCAAAAGTTTACAAATCATATCAGCAAAAACGTGAACGCCTTATCATGCAGACTTTCCCTGTGGTGAAAGATGTGTATGAAAACCAGTCTCAATATGAAAATATCGCCATTCCTTTTTACGATGGACAAAAACAGGTGCAGATTGTTGCCAATCTGAAAAAAGCTGTTGATACGGAAGGAAAAGAAATTGCGCTGGCTTTCGAAAAAGGAATTGTCCTCAATACCATTGATGATGCCTGGAAAGAACAACTGCGTGAAATGGATGACCTGAAACAGTCTGTCCAAAATGCTTCTTACGAGCAAAAAGACCCGTTGCTGGTTTATAAATTTGAGTCGTTCAACCTTTTTAAAA
>CAYLSW010000043.1:0-12672 GCA_964386145.1 uncultured Lentimicrobiaceae bacterium
AGGAATGCCCGGTCGAGATTAACCAGCCTTCCATCATTCTCGAAGCCCGTCGTTATCTTGTGATGGAAGAGTCCAAAGCACCTTCCGGTTTGAATACTGTTTTTGCCAACATAGAAAATAACGGCGCTCCCTGGCAATTTTCGCAAGATGACCGCCTGCTTTGGGCCGAAGGCCTTGATGTGCCGGTAATGGCTGATAAATTTGCCAAAAACGAAAAACCCGAATATTTATTCTGGGTAGGATCTGCCGGTGCTTTTGACGACCGTTACAAGAAAGTAATGCAGGCCTTTGTGAAAATTTTGAATTATCTGAAAGTTGATTTTGCCGTTTTGGGTACCGAAGAGTCGGACAGTGGTGATGTAGTCCGTCGTGCCGGAAATGAAATGCTTTTCCAGATGCAGGCACTGACAAATATTGAAGTTATGAACGGTTATGAAGTAAAGAAAATTGTTACCTGCGATCCACATGATTTCAACACCATAAAAAACGAATATCCCGACCTTGGCGGGAATTATGAGGTGATACACCATACACAGTTTCTCAAAAACTTCCTTGACGAAGGAAAAATCAAAATTGATAGTAACAAGTTTGCCGGCAGCACCATTACTTATCACGATCCTTGTTATCTCGGTCGTGCCAATGGAGAATATGATGCTCCGCGCGATGTACTGAAAGCTATTCCTTCGGTGAAAGTTGAAATGAAAAAGAACCGAAGCTTTGCTATGTGTTGCGGTGCCGGTGGCGGACAGATGTTCAAAGAGGCCGAAAAAGGTGAAAAAGAGGTCTTTATCGACCGTACGGAACAAGCCCTGGAAACAGGAGCCAACATTATTTGTACGGCCTGCCCGTTCTGTATGACCATGCTCACCGATGGTATCAAATACAAAAACAAAGAAGAAGAGGTGAAAAACTATGATATCGCCGAGCTGGTGAGTATTGGATTGGGGCTATAACACAAAATCCGGGTCATTTTCCATGATGGTTGACAGCAAAGCCCGTGTTTTCCGATGGGGAATACCGACTTTGGTTTTACAGCAAGTTAATACAAAAAGCCAAATAACCATAGAGGAATGGTATTTATAACCGGGAATTCCATGTTGTCTTTTACCACAAAAGCATTTTTCAGACCTTTTATTTGTTTTTGACTTTTCGTTTTACCGCCAACTTCAAAGATAAATTTGTCATCTACCTCAAAGTCAGACATTTTTGGTTGTCTGATTTTGTGTTTTACCATTAATTGATTGTAAAAGAATGTTTCTCTGATACTACCGGTGTTTATTTGTTCGGAAGCCATTGCAAACATAAGATTAGTATTATTCAGATAAATTTTCTCCGGTTTTTGTAAAGTGGCAATACTTTGTCCTGACGGATACAATAAATTTATCAGCTTTGCTTTTTCAATAAAATATAAATAATTGGAAACAGAATTACGGTGTATCCTGCTTTTTTCTGCCAGTTTAATAATATTAGGTTTAAAAGGGGTCTGCTGTGCAATAATATAGATTAACTGAAGCATTTTTTTTGCATTTCTTATATCAAATCCTTTTAGTTCCGACATATCAGTCTCAACAACCAACCGAATGAGTTGCCTCAAACGCATGGCATATCCTGTTTTGTCTTCAACAGAAAAAGGATAATAGCCGTCAATAAGGTAATTTTTGAAATGTTCCAGAGGTCTGAAATCCTTAGGAAATCTTTCCCTAATACCCTGTTGATTTACAATATCATCCAATGAAATAATATCAGAATCAATTATTTTGTTGAATTTTAGATACTCTCTGTAGGATAAACCATGTAATTCATAAATAATTGCCCGCCGGCTAAGATCTGCTTCCTGTTTGGAAATATCAAGAATAGATGAGCCTGTAAAGATTATCTGCAGATCATGATACCTATCGTATAAATTTTTGATTTCCCTTGCCCAGCCCGGATATTTATGCACTTCATCCAAAACCAGTATTTGACCTCCTTGCATATAAAAATCACGTCCGGTCTCTAATAAAGAATGTGTTGTAAAATAGAGATCATCAACAGAGAAATAAGCGGCCTGCCTACCGGGTAATTGCTTTTGCTTAAGGTATTGCAACAACAGGATTGTTTTACCCGTTCCACGTGCTCCTTTAATCCCAATGAGGCGATTACTCCAGTCAACTTCGCCCATCAAATATCTGGAAAATTGTATGGGCACATCCAATATAAGCTTTTCCGACAATTCAAGTAACTCATTCATTGCATTTGTATTTGTGCAAAAATAATAAAAAGATGCACATGTACATGTGCACAATTACCTGTTTGGCTCCTCCCTTACCGGCCGGTTGATGCTAAAATTGTCGCTGAGTAGCTGATAATCAATCAGGTTACCATTGACATCATAAGTTTTAACCATAACCATATCGTTATCGGTTAAGGCATTTACGACATCAACACCCCTTTGGAGTATTTTCACAAAACCTTTGTCGTGCACTCCGTCTGCTTTTCTTTTCTTTCTTTGCAAAGCTAAAACAGCAGCAAGCTGCAAAAACGGTTTCCCGATGGTGTGCCGCAGAAAGTTATTTCGTTTAGGTTTATCGACAACTACCGGCGAAGATGACGCAAGCGTTTCTTCTTGTGCTCTGCTTTTTGGAAAAAGAAGCGATGCATAATCTTTTTCTATCTTCAGTGGCATATAGATATTGGCAGAAGCCAGCATTTCAACAGGTTTAAGTATCGTCACCGGAATGTTTTTCGTCACAGCTTTTGGTTTGTTTATCCTGCCTGATACTTTTTTCCGAATAAGCCGGGGAGAGATATCAGTGATCGTTACTTCCATGGTTTTTAATGGGACACTTTCCACGGCAAGCTGTTTACTTTCCATTTTTTGCCTTGGTGTGGAGAGGAAAAAACGGATGCTAAAGAAAAGCAACAACACTGCCGCGACAGCTAATCCGGCATAACGCATCAAAGGAACTGTCCGGTGTTTATGGAGAAGCTGCTTACGTACAAAAACAATGGATTCATCGGGAGCCACTTTTGTCAGCTCAAATTTCCGGTATTCTCCCTGCAAATGTGGATTACGCTGCAAAAATATTTCCAAAGATTGTTGCACTTCAACAGTCAGCTCGCCATCCAGCGAAAGGACAAAAAATTCGGTATAGTTATCTTCTGTAATATCACCAAAAACCACTATTTCTGATTTTTTTAAGGCTTGTTTTCCTGAAAATCCCAAAGATTCTTTTGGCAATACAGGAACCACTTCAAAGTTTACAAATTCCTTTTTCAGCATCGGATGTTGGTCAAGGAAATGCATCAGCAGCTGCTCCTCTTTCGGGGAGAGTTGTCCATCGTAATAATCGACAATGAGCCGACCGTAATTTTCCTTATCAATCTTCATCATTTATATGACCATTTCCGGTTTCCCGATAAACTTTTTCAAAAAAATACGTGCCCTGAAAATATAGACTTTCACCTGGCTTTCGCTCAGTCCCGCAATCTCACCAATTTCGCGATACGAATAGCCTTCGTAATCACGCAACAGAATCACCGAGCGTTGTATTTCGGGCAATTGTTCAACAGCTTTGTTCAGAATTTCCTTCAAATCGGAGTAGCCATGCCCAATAGTATCCGTGGTATCTTTATCCGTGTCTAATGTTTCCATCCGGCTCTGTTTCCGGATATGGTCAATCATAGCACGATAAGCTGTGGTAAATAGCCACGACTTTCCTTTTTCCACATCAATATCTTTATGCCGTTCCCACAACCGCATGAATGCTTCCTGCACGAGATCTTGTGCCAAAGCCCTTTCTTTCGTGTTTTTTAAAAGAAAGCGGTAAAGCCCGTCAGATACGTCATTCACACAACGGTTGTATTCACTTATGTTCATGCAAAGGGAAAATATACTATCATTAAGCTATGACGAAGATAGGAGATAATTTGTTACAGGCAGGTGTTTCGGGTAACTAATCTTTCAGTGGCCATGCTTCGGAAGTTAAAGCCCCTTGTTTTTGTATTTTCGGGATAACGGCATTATATTTGCTGAAAATCAAGTTCCCAAAAGTAATCTTCTTTACAATGAAAAAATATTGGATAGGGTTGATAAGCGTAAGTATTCTCTTGATACTGGTTTCATGGCAGGGACAAACAAATTCCGGAAATTATGACAATCTCTGGAAAAAAGTCCGGCAATATTCCCAAAAAGACCTGCCGAAATCCGCTTTAAAGACGGTGGAACTCATATACGCCAAAGCCAAAACCGAAGGCAACGAAAGTCAGCTGGTGAAGTCTTTGATCTACCGGATCACCCTGCAAAGTGAGTTCCGGGAATCATTCCGGCTGAAAAGCATCATCGAATTTGAAAAGGAAGTGAAAACAGCCACACCGGTGGAGAAATCTTTGCTTTATTCTCTGCTCGGACAATTGTATCAGGATTATTTTGACAGTCATTTCGATGAAATTCTAAACCGGAAAACATCGGCTACCGCCAGCGATACTTCTTTGGAAACCCTTGACGCCCGGCAATGGAACCGGAAGATCAGTCGCGCTTACCTTGCTTCGGTGTCGTCATCCAAAGAGCTTAGCCAGGTTCGTCTGTCCGATTTCTCAGCCGTTTTGCAAAACGGTAGCAGTTCTTTGACATTATGGCCAACCCTGTACGACTTGCTGGCCAACCGGACAATCAGTTATTTTACTTCGACCGATGCGCAAGGGTGGCTTCCGGGAAGTACAATCACCATGGATACCGGCCTTTTGGCTCCTGCCACTGACTTCATAAAAATGGATTTTTCCGGTGAGAGCACTTCCGTAACAGGCAATGTATTAATACTGTTTCAGCATTTGCTGGTTTTACACAAAGCATCAAATCATTTGACTGCTTTTGTAGATGCCGATTTAAAAAGGCTTGATTTTGTCAAATCACGTTTGCCGGATAATTTTGTCAACGATCGGATGTATGCTCACGCGTTGGGGAGGCTGTTGCAGCAATTCAAAAACCAGGAAATTTCCGTCCGTATTGCCTACAGGCTTGCGCAGACTTACCGGTCGCTTTCCTCATATAATAAAAGTCCGGTAAATTATCTGAAAAAAGCGGAAGAAACCTGCAAAAAAGCGTTGAAAGCTTTCCCAAAGGCCCCTTTCTCCAACAATTGTAAAAATATCATTACACAGATTAATAAACCGGTTTTCCAGGTAAAAATACAACAGGCATTGCTCCCGAACAAACCGTTTCTATCTCTGGTGACTTATAAAAACAGTGCTCGTCTTTATTTTCGTGTTATAAAGATTTCACCCGATATAGAAAATCCCGCTACCGGTGAAAATTTAAAACGCCGATTGAAAAGTTTTCTGAAAAAGCCTGCTTTTAAAAATCGGGAACAGTCGTTTCCGTTTGTCGGAGACCATCGGATGCACACGGCAGAAATTGCCATGCCGGCACTTCCGGTTGGCTCGTATATGGTTTTCATTTCTGACAATCCGCATTTTTCCAAAGAGAGCACGGTACTTTATCAGCAAATACAGGTTACGCGGTTAACTTTGCTTTCGCATAAAAACAACAGCGCACAGGCACTGGACATTTATCTTCTCGACAGAGCCGACGGAACTCCCGTTTCCGGAGCTACCATTAAGGTCTTTGGCCGGTCGTATAATTACCGAACCAGGGAACAACGGATAACACTGCTCGGCAAATATTCATCGGATATCGATGGTTTTCTCCAAATCCCACTGAAAAGCAATCGTGAGTTCAACGGTTTTATTCTGAAATCTTTCAAAGGAAAAGATACCACTTTCGTCAACACATTTGCCCGTTTTTACGGATCGCTTTACGAAGAAAAACCCATACTGCATACTTATCTTTTCACCGACCGTGCTATTTATCGACCAGGTCAAACGATTTATTTCAAAGGAGTTGTGGTAGAATCAAAAGGCAATAATGCCAGGGTGAAAGCCGGTGTAAAACAGGATATACAGCTGCTGGACGCACAGTATAAAAAACTGGATGAACAACAGCTTGTGAGCGACTTTTCGGGTTCTGTGAGCGGGTCGTTTGTTTTGCCGGACGTGGCGCTGAACGGACGGTTTATAATAAAAACGCCCACCGGAATGGTCAGCATACGTATGGAAAATTACAAGCGTCCGGCTTTCCATGTGGTTTTTGATACACCGGAAAAAGCGTTTGCCCTAAATGATGAGGTAACACTTACCGGAAAAGTGGCTTATTATTTTGGCGGCAGGGCAGACAGTTTAAAGGTAAAATACACAGTGAAAAGGGAAAGTTATTTTCCATTTTTCTATTACCACGGCTGGTATCCCGGACAGCCGGATAACGTGGAAATTGCCGGTGGCATACTCCGCACCGACAGCATTGGTCGTTTCCAAATTTCTTTTAAAGCCATGGCTGACAAAAACATATCCGGGAATTTCTATCCTGTTTACCGTTTTGTTTTGCATGTGGAGGTTACCGATGCCAGCGGCGAGACGCATGTGGCCACGCATGATATCCGACTTTCGCAATTGGCCCTGCTGTTGAAACTCCACGTGCCGCAAAACATGATTCGCGAACAATCCCATGGAATTGAAATTGTTACCAAAAACCTGTCAGGAGCTGAAGTACCGGCAAGCGTACTGGTGAAGCTTTATAAATTAAAGACTCCTGACAAATTTTTTCTCAAACGCCTGTGGCCAAGGCCGGATACGGTACTTGTGACCAAAGATAATTTTACAAAAAACTTTCCGCATCTGGCTTACAGTAATGAAGACAATAAAAATCAATGGAGAAGAACACTGTTATCCACCAATGAGATTGATGTTCATGGAAAAATACAGGTATTAGTCCAAAAAATAAAAAGATTGAAACCCGGTGCATATCTTGTGGTTGCTACGGCAAAAGGGCAACAGAAAATTCCTGTACGAAAATTCTTTACGCTCACTTCACAACGCTCCTCAAAACTGCCTGTGAAGAATGTTTTCCAGCACAATCTGTCTGCTGACCGAGCGGAGCCGGGCGATGTCTTGCAGCTGCGTGTTGGTTCGTCCACCGGAAACATGCGTATGCTTTATGAGGTACTCAATGGTAAAAAAGTCGTCCAGCGACAATGGATTTCGTCTGGCAAGAAGCTCCTGAAGCTGGATATACCGGTGGAAGAAGCATTTCGTGGCAACTTTGTGGTACGCTTGGTGGCAGTACACGACAATCGGTTTTTCTCGTGGTCGAAAACTGTCGAAGTGCCGTTTACGAATAAAAAACTGTCGATAAGCCTGCAAACCAACCGTAACTTTCTGAAACCGGGTAAGAAAGAGCAATGGACGATTCAAATAAAATCAGCTTTGGGAAAAAATCAGCCTGCCTTTTTGCTGGCAGGAATGTACGATGCCTCATTAGATGTTTATGCTGCCAACCGGTGGAAAATGTTTCCTTACCATAGCAAAGCGGCAGGAGCAGCCTGGCGTTCCTATCTGTTTAATCCCGGCTATAACCGCACGTTGTTCAGAGAGCAAACAAAAATGCTTTCAAATACAACACTACATTATCCACGTATTAACTGGTTTGGCTATCCTCTGCTTTCTGAACGAAATTATATTGTTGGCATGGTAAGAGGCATCCAAAAGACGATGCCAACCATTACGAACGAAGTGAAGATTCCTGCAATGGTTATGACAAAACAAGAGAAGTCTGCCCCGGCTAATCCTTCCGTTTTACCTGCCGAAAAGAAAAGCCAGCCTGTGCCGCTGCGTACCAATTTCAATGAAACCGCCTTTTTCTACCCAGATTTGGTAACAGACAGCACGGGTAGTGTCAGAATTAGTTTTACAACACCAGATGCGCTGACACAATGGAAATTTATGGTGCTGGCCTACACAAAAAAACTGAAAACCGGCAACTTTGTCAGGAAATTTACCGCTCGTAAAGCCCTTATGGTCATTCCGAATCTGCCACGTTTTGTACGCCAGGGCGACAGGTTGAACTTTTCGGCACGGCTGTCCAATTTGTCAGACAAGAATCTTCCCGTAAAGGTTAGCATCGAATTTTTCAATCCGCAAACAGGTAAAAAGCTTCATCTCTTTTTGTTTCCCAAAATGCAAGAGCAGCATGTACTGATATCACCCGGGAAAAACAAGCTGGTTGCCTGGCCAATTCATATTCCACAGAACATTCAGTTTCTTGCTTACCGGATAAAGGCAGTCTCCGGTAAGGTGACCGATGGCGAAGAGCGGATGATACCGGTGCTGAGCAATCGCAAGCTAATAACCGAGAGTATGCCGATGTTTGTAAAAGGAAACCGGAAGAAAACTTTTACTTTCGTTAGCTTTCTGAATGACAAGTCAGCTACCCGTAAAAATTTCCGTTACACGCTCACCTTCACATCACATCCGGTCTGGTATGCTATACAAGCGTTGCCATATCTGAGCATGCCTCAGTTTGAAAGTGCAGAAAATATTTTTTACCGGTTTTATGCCCATGCCCTTGCGGAAAAACTTCTGAAGACTTATCCTCGGATTCAACAGATATTTCGTCAATGGAAGCAACAAAGTCCCAATGCTTTCCTATCTGCCTTGCAAAAAGATAAAGAATTGAAAAACATTGTGTTGCAAGCTACTCCTTGGGTTTTGGAAGCCCAAAATGAAACCGAACAGAAACGCCGGATAGCTCTCTTTTTCGATTTGAACCAGATGCAGCAGCAGCAGCAATCGGCTTTGAACCGGTTGCTGGTGGCACAGTTGCCTTCCGGTGCCTGGTCGTGGTTTTCGGGTATGCAAGCCGATTTTTTCACAACGGAAAATATTTTGTCCGGACTGGCCGACCTGGTGCAAATGAAAGCCATTGACCTGAAACAACAGCCTGCCCTGAGAACCATGTTGCAAAAAGGGCTTCATTACCTTGACAACAAAATGGCACAGGAATACAGCCGGTTAAAAAAACGCTACCCGAATTCCCTTGATAAAAACCATCTTACTCCGGAGCAAATCCGCTATTGCTATCTCCGGTCGGATTTTCCAGCCATAATCCCCTCCGACAAGAAGGCACAGAAAGCTTTTGACTATTTCAGCGGACAGATCAAACGTTATTGGCCGACGTTGAACAACAACCTGCAAGCACTCTCAGCCATGACGCTGAACCGGCTGGGATGGAGCAACCAGGCCGAGGCCATCATTCGTGCATTAAACGAAAAATCGTTACTGAACAAAGAAAACGGCATGTACTGGCGGAGTGGAACACGCTTTTATTCCGGTATTTCGGCGGCTATTTCCACGGAAGTAAACATTATGAAAGCTTTTGTTGAGGTGATGAACGACACACGTGCGGCTGACAGAATGAAATCATGGCTGTTAATGCAGAAACAAGCCAACCGATGGCCGGGAACCAAGGCCACAGCTGATGCTGTGTATGCACTACTGATGAATGGTAGTCAATGGCTTTCCGAAACCAAACCGGTAGAGATCACCTTTGGTAACAATAAAAAATTGACTGCACCTGATTTACATCGTGAAGCCGGAAGTGGTTATATTAAAAAGGTATGGACAGCCGCTGAAATAAATCCGGCACTGGGACAAATCAAGGTAAACAATCCCAACAAAGGCATGGCCTATGGGGCTGCTTACCTGCAATACTTTGAAGATATTAATAAGGTGAGAGGGCAATCGACTGAAGTCTCTATCAAAAAAGTCCTTTTCAAAGAAGTGATCACTCCGAAAGGTAATGAGTGGGTTAGTGTTTCGGAAAGCAAACCATTGAAAATCGGTGATCGTGTGATGGTTCGCCTACTCATCCATGCCAATCGTGCAGTAGAATTTGTGCATGTGCAAGACATGCGGGCGGCAGCTTTCGAGCCTGAGAAACTGCTTTCGGGTTACCAAAGACGAGCTGGCCTGGGCTATTACGAAGATATAAAAGATGCGACTACAAATTTCTTTATCCGCCATTTACCCAAAGGTACTTTTGTGCTGGAGTATCCGTTGCTGGTTACGCAGAAAGGTGTTTTTTCAGACGGCATTGCCCGTTTACAGAGTTTATATCTTACGTCATTTGAAGCACATTCTCACGGCAGCAAAATAATAATACAGTAAAACGGACTCTTTTAGCCTGATTAATTCATAAGTTTTTCGTCATGAGAAGTCAAAATACACAGAGTAAAGGGGAGCGCAGATTTTCGACTCGCAGGAATGGCTTTCGCTTTTTCGAGAATCGGAAATCAAGCATTGCCTTTAATCAAAGCAGTTTGGCTTCGCAATAGATCAATTTGTGAATTCATCAGGTCAGGGGCAAAGAAAATAAAACTTTACTCAACAAATTAAAAATGTGTTCATTCGGAACAATTTCCGGTTTTTTATATTAGTTTTGCAAAAATTAATCTTAAAATCATGGAAGAACAAAGTAAAGTATTGAAAAGTAACAAGAAAAAGCCGGCTGTCTGGACGCTGGTGTTAATTGTCATTCTTGTTGTAGCCGTTGTCGGTCTGGCTTTTTGGGCCATCGGGTCGTTGGATGAAGTACACAAGGTACAGGTCGAAAAAGAGGCTCAGCGTACCGAGTTTAAAGTTCAGTTGGACTCACTTATGGCAGTTCACAACAAGATTAAAGCCGAATACGGCCAGCTGTCCGATTCGCTCACTGTGAAAGACAGCGTTATTCAGGCTAAAGCCGCGGAAATCAAAAAACTGATGAATACTCGCTGGGAGTATTACAAAATTAAAAAGAAACTCGGCAACCTGCAGAAAATTGCTCAGGGTTACGTACTTCAAATGGATTCTTTGTATAATGAAAATCATGCTTTGACAAAAGAGAATCATCAGATAAAAGAGGTTCTCCAGCAGGAGAAGCAGAAAAATGCCCGGTTGATGTCAGAGAAAAAGGAACTTAACGGCATGGTGGAACAAGCCGGCATTCTGCATACCTACAATTACAATGTAAAGGCTGTTCACGTTACCGGCAGGGGTCGCGAGCGGAAAACTGATAAAGTGAGGAGAACAAGCAGAATCAAAGTGTGTTTTACTATTGCACTAAATAATATTTCTAAAGCGGGTATGCGTACTATTTATGTGCGTATTGCCAACCCCAACAAGAAAATTCTTGTTGTCAGCAGCAACGAAAAATACTCTTTCATGTTCAACGGTAAACGGCTGCAATACAGCGCTAAAAAAGAAGTTAACTACCAAAATAAAGCACTGGATGTATGTATGTCGTGGTCGCGTCGCGCCACCCAGAAGTTGATACCCGGCATTTATAAAGTAGATGTCTTTGAGGGCAGTAATACTATTGGACAGGCCACACTATCTTTGCGATGAAAAAAAAATACCAAATCAATAAAAAAGCCTGCCGAACGGCAGGCTTTTTTATTGATAATAAACGGCTTAAAGCCGGAAGACTTTAGTCTTTAATCAATTTTTTATTCAACCATTTTCACTCTTTCAAAATTTTATTCTCCCAGCGTCGCCACCATAATGGCTTTGATGGTGTGCAAACGGTTTTCGGCTTCATCAAAAACCACCGAATGCGCTGATTCGAAGACCTCATCGGTAACTTCCATAGCTTCAAGACCATATTTTTGTTTCATCTCTTTCCCGATAACCGTGTCAGCGTTGTGGAACGATGGAAGACAGTGCAGGAACTTCACTTTGGGATTACCTGTCTTTTTCACCATGTCCATATTCACCTGATAAGGCAGTAGCAAATTGATACGTTCTTCCCACACTTCATCGGGTTCGCCCATGGAAACCCACACATCGGTGTAGAGGAAATCCACTCCTTTTACGCCCTCTTCCACATCTTCGGTAAGGGTGATGATGGCGCCGGTTTCTTTTGCAATTTCACGGCAGGTTTCCACCAGCTTTTCTTCAGGCCAGTATATTTTGGGGGCTACGGCACGGAAATCCATCCCCATTTTAGCTGCGCCCACCATCAGCTCGTTTCCCATGTTGTTGCGGGCATCGCCACAGTAAGCAAAAGCTACTTTGTGTAGTGGCTTGTCAACATGTTCCATCATGGTGAGGAAGTCGGCCATCACCTGTGTGGGATGAAATTCGGTTGTCAGTCCGTTCCAAACAGGAACACCGGCATATTTCCCCAGTTCTTCTACAATCTCCTGACCGAAACCACGGTATTCAATACCATCATACATACGGCCCAACACACGGGCGGTATCTTTCATGGTTTCCTTTTTCCCCATTTGTGAGCCGGTGGGACCGAGGTATGTTATGTGGGCACCCTGATCATAAGCAGCGGCCTGGAAAGCGCAGCGGGTGCGTGTGGAGGCCTTTTCAAAAATCAAAGCAATATTTTTCCCTTTCAGCTTTTGCTGTTCGGTGCCGGCGTATTTTGCCTTTTTCAAATCGGCAGCCAGGTCCAGCATAAATTTCATCTCTTTCGGAGTAAAATCCAGCAGTTTCAGAAAGTTTCTGTTTCTAATGTTAAATGCCATAATATTTTGTTTTTAAACGATTTGTAATTTTGTTTCAGGTGCTAAAGCCCGGACAAAAGTAAAGAAAATTCCTACAGAATCCGGTGCGGGGTTATATTGATCCAAAGAAACAACAAAGACTAAATAATTCATAAGTTTTTCGTCATGAGAAGTCAAAATACGAAGAGTAAAAGGTGAGCGCAGATTTTCGACTCGCAACAATAGCCTTAACTATTTCGAGAATTAGAAATTAAGCATTGCCTTTAATCAAAGCAGTTTGGCTTCGCAATAGATCAATTTGTGAATT
>CAYLSW010000044.1:0-12620 GCA_964386145.1 uncultured Lentimicrobiaceae bacterium
GCAAATCAAAAGGCATCACTTTGTTGTAATGATAAGAAACGGAAACAATCGGGATATTATCCATTGAATTGTCACCGTTGTAAACATTGCGGGTAACCGAAAACATATAAGCGGCATCGGCAACGGTGCTGCTTCTTTTCAAAATTTCTTTCATCTCCTGTGTCGTAGGCTGCGGTCGCTGAAAATATTTCCACCACGGCATCCCTCCTCCCATCACCCAGGGCCATTTTTGTATAAACAGGACATTGCTTCCGAGCGAGTTGATTTCACTTTCTATATTTGATTGTAAGCTGTCAAAAATCGTGAACACCGATATAATGGAAAAAATACCAATAGTAATACCGAGTAACGAAAGGAAGGTTCTTACTTTATTAATAACCAATGACTTATAGGCGAATAACAGACTTTCGTATATGAGTTTTAGAACAATCATTTTATCCTTTTTTTCGTTGAAGTAGCTTCAAGTTTTGGAAAAAAAATATATTTTCAAAATTAAAGGAAAATTTCATCTTTTCCTCGTATTTTGCAAAAAGAAAATAAAAAGGATTGTATCGCGATTAAATATTTAAAATTCAATAGATTGTGAAAAAAATAAAAACAGCTTTGGTATCGGTTTTTAACAAAGATGGACTTCTTCCCATTTTGAAAAAGCTATCCGAATTGGGAATTGAACTTTATTCTACCGGCGGAACGTATGACTTTATTATCCGAAATAGTTTCTATGCACACACGGTGGAATCGTTGACCAACTTTCCGCCCATTCTTGGTGGACGGGTCAAGACATTGCATCCCAAAGTTTTCGGTGGTATTCTTGCCCGCCGCGAAAACGAAAATGACCTGAAAGAGTTGCAACAATATGCCCTCCCTACCTTCGATTTGGTTATCGTGGATTTGTATCCTTTTGAGGAGACGCTGGCAAACGGCTCAGAACATCAGGAAATTATTGAAAAGATTGATATTGGAGGGATATCCCTTATCCGGGCGGCGGCCAAAAATTTTCTTGATGTACTGGTGGTTCCTTCCATGGAATTGTATGACGATTTATATACACTTCTGGAGCAAAAAGGTGGTGAGACGGACATAGACGACCGGCGCTATTTTGCAGCCCGGGCTTTCGATGTGAGTTCACATTATGATACGGCTGTTTTTAACTGGATGAATCCTGGCAACATCCGAAGTTTTAAGAAAAGTATACAAATAGCCAATGTGTTACGTTATGGTGAAAATCCTCACCAAAAGGGTATTTTTTTCGGTCACCCGGAAAATATTTTTGAACAACTTCACGGCAGAGCCATCTCCTACAACAACCTGCTTGACCTTGATGCGGCCATTCAGCTTATTGACAATTTCGAGGAGACGACTTTTGCGGTTATCAAACACAATAACGCTTGCGGACTGGCCTGTCGCAATAACCTCGCAGAAGCATGGAAAGATGCGCTGGCCGGTGATCCTGTTTCCGCCTTCGGGGGTGTTTTAGTTACAAACCGTACTGTTGATGCCGCTACCGCTACGGAAATCAACAAGATTTTCTTTGAAATCATTCTTGCCCCCGGATATGAACCTGAAGCACTGGAAGTCCTAAAGACTAAAAAGAACCGGATTATCCTGAAAAAGCAGACTTATGCTTTTGCCGGAGAGCAGTTTCGTTCCATCTTGAATGGTGTTTTGTGGCAACAGCGTGATACAGTTACCGAAACCAATGCCAACCTCGAAGTAAAAACACAAGTAAGACCCACAGCCACCGAATTGGAAGATTTACTTTTTGCCAATAAAATCGTAAAGCACACCAAAAGTAACGCCATTGTTCTGGCCAAAAACAAACAGCTGCTCGGTTCGGGAACCGGTCAGACTTCGCGGGTGGATGCTTTGCGTCATGCCATAGAAAAGTCCAATGCTTTTAATCTTTCGCTGGATGGCGCTGTCATGGCTTCCGACGCCTTTTTCCCCTTTGCCGATTCGGTGGAGATAGCGGATGAAGCCGGTATCAGAGCGGTTATCCAACCGGGCGGATCTATCCGTGATAAAGACTCAGTAGCTTATTGTGACCAGCATCAACTGAGCATGGTTTTTACGGGTATCCGACATTTTAAACATTAAGTATCTTTGCAAAAGAATTTATAAAACAAGAGTATAAAGGAGAGATAAAACATGGGTCTATTTTCATTTTTGACCAAAGAGATTGCCATTGACCTGGGGACGGCTAATACCGTCATTATTTTTAATGACAAAGTAGTTGTGGACGAGCCTTCTATTGTGGCAATAGAGAGAAACACCGGAAAAATTATTGCCGTAGGAAAAAAAGCCATGATGATGCATGGTAAAACACATGACAACATCAAAACTATCAGGCCTTTGCGCGATGGTGTTATAGCCGATTTCCAGTCAGCCGAATATATGATCCGGGAAATGATTAAGATGATTGGCATCAAAGGCTCATTGTTTCCGCCTGCACTGAAAATGGTAATTTGTATTCCTTCGGGTATTACCGAAGTGGAGGAGCGTGCAGTGAAAGATTCGGCAGAACAGGCGGGTGCCAAAGAGATAAAACTGATTCACGAACCTATGGCCGCTGCCATCGGCATTGGCATTGATGTGCTGGAGCCTACCGGCAACATGATTATCGACATCGGAGGCGGAACCAGTGAAATTGCTGTCATTGCCCTCGGCGGTATTGTGAACAATACATCCATCCGTATTGCCGGCGATGATTTTAATGCCGACATTGAAGAATATATGCGCAAGCAGCATAATATCACTATTGGTGAACGTACTTCCGAACGTATCAAAATAGAGGTAGGTGCAGCCCTTACCGATCTCGAAAATCCACCGGATGACTACGCCGTTCACGGGCGCGACATGCTTACCGGTATTCCCAAAGAGATAATTGTGAACTACAAAGAAATTGCCACCTGCCTCGACAAATCCATATCAAAAGTGGAAGCGGCCGTGTTGCACGCTTTGGAGAATACACCTCCCGAACTTTCTGCAGACATTTTTCGTACCGGAATTTACCTTGCCGGTGGCGGCTCGCTGTTGCGCGGTCTTGACAAACGGATTCATCAGAAAACGCATCTACCCGTCCACGTTGCTGAAGACCCCTTGCGTGCTGTCGCTCGCGGAACGGGTATTGCCCTGAAAAACTTTGAGAAATTTACTTTCCTGATAAAGTAAGCTAATATGTTGTTATTGCATGCGTAACCTGCTGACTTTTTTCCTGAAGCATCAGTTCTTCAGTTTGTTTATCATACTGGAAATACTCTCATTTGTGATGTTAATGAATAGCTTTTCGTATCAGCGTATGCTAAGTTTTAATGCTGCCAGCGACCTGAGTGGTGATGTTTTTAATACCTATCACGGAATGACAACCTATTTTGACCTGAAAGAACAAAACCGTCAACTGTTGGCTGAGAATGCCCAACTGCATAACTTGTTGTTCACTAGTTCAACCTCATCCGATACCGGTTACCCAGGCGAAAAAGACTCTTCTTACCGTTATATTCCGGCTACTGTCATTCGCAACACTGTGAACCATGTCAACAATTTTATTGTGCTGAACAAGGGGGAAAAACAGGGAGTTCAGAAGGAGATGGGGGTGTTGTCGGACAAAGGAATAGCCGGTATTATTATCGGCGTCTCACCAAATTATTCCCTGGCCATGTCACTGCTAAACACACACTCCCACATCAGCGCCCGCATTAAAAAAGATAACCAACTTGTCAACGTGGTTTGGCGCGAAAAACAAATACTGAGGGGTGAAGTTATTGATATTCCGGCACATATTCAACTCAATACGGGCGACACCATTATTACCAGCGGCAACTCGTTTATTTTTCCGGCAGGATTAAATATTGGCGTTATCCATGATTTTGAAAAAAGTAAAAACCACAACCTGAACAAGGCCGGATTACAGTTTTGTACCGACTTCAACAGCCTGCATTACGTTTACATCATCAAGGACCTGGAAAAGAAGGAAAAGATGAAATTGCTGGAGGAGGTCGAAGATGACTAATATTTATGCGAAAAATATTATTCGTTTTGTACTTCTCATGCTACTTCAGGTGCTGGTGCTTGATACTGTGCAGTTTGGCGGTTATGTCATTCCGTATGTTTACCTGCTGTTTATCCTGCTGCTACCATTCGACACGAACAAAAGCCTGTTGCTGTTGTTGGCCTTTTTTACCGGCCTGAGCATTGATTTTTTTGAAAACACACTGGGATTGCATGCTGCCGCCGTGGTGTTTATGGCTTTCGCCCGTCCGGGCATAATAAAAATATTTTTTCCAACACTGGAATATGCCAAAGGGGAAAATCCCGGACTGGCTAAGCTGGGTGTTACCGGATTTCTAAAATATACTTTCACATTGGTTTTTCTTCATCAGATTCTGCTGACTTTTCTCGAAGTTTACAGCCTGCGTGATTTTCTCAATACTTTTTCTCATATTTTTATCAATGCACTGGCCACCACACTTGGAATATTAATTACGGTTATGTTGTTCACTTCCCAACACAGGAAGCGGAAGTTTTAATGCCGAAAGATTTTTTGTTTCATCTTTAAAGAAAGGTATGGATAAGAAATAAATGAGGCAAAAAAGAAAAACCCTGATAGTCATTGACTATCAGGGTTTAAACATCTCTTAGAAGTGGTACCACCTGGAATTGAACCAGGGACACACGGATTTTCAGTCCGTTGCTCTACCAACTGAGCTATGGTACCTTTTGGGTTTGGAGCGGCAAAAATACGTTTTTTTTTATTTCCCCGAAAAATTTCTTCAAAAAGTTAAAATTTTTAGCTTGTTTTATTTTGTTTGCAAGCTGTTGGCTTAAAGTGTATTTTTGCACCCTTGTTGTAAAAGGAAGCGCTTTTGAAACTCATCATTGACATTGGTAACACACGGACCAAACTCGCTGTTTTTTCGAATAATGAAACGGAAGAGTTATTTGTTACCGAAAATCTTTCGGTGAAACTGCTGACAAAAGTAGCGAAGAAATATCCCGCCATTGGCTCGGCCATTTTATCTTCGGTGAAGGATTATCCGACTGAAGTTGATGATTTTTTAAGGGATAGGTTTTACTTTTTAAAGTTGGACAAGCATACGCCGTTGTCGGTAAAAATTTTATACAAAAGTCCGCAGACTTTAGGCAAAGACCGCATAGCCATTGCAGCAGCTTCCCAGGCTTTGTTTCCCGGAGAAAACGTACTTACCATTGATGCCGGCACTACCATTACCTATGATTTTGTTAATGAAAAGGGGGAATATCCGGGTGGCAGCATCAGTCCCGGCATACAAATGCGGCTGAAAGCTTTACATGTATTTACCGAAAAGTTGCCATTGGTTGACGCATTTATCCCTGACATTGATTTGGTTGGTTACGATACGCGAAGTTCCATTCTTTCGGGTGTTCTGAATGGGGTGGTTGCCGAAGTGGATGGGATTATCACTGCCTATCGGGCTCATTATCCGCAACTAAAAGTTGTACTCAGCGGGGGCGATGAAAAATATTTTGATAAACGGTTAAAAAATAACATCTTTGCACTCCCAAATTTTGTATTAAATGGGCTGAAAAAAATTCTGGATTTTAATGAAGAGAAGAAGTTAGGATGAAGATTAGAAAACTCGGTTTTATTGTTGGTTTGTTGCTGTTGACGATTGGTTTGAATGCACAGGACATTAACTCTCCGTTTTCAGCCTATGGCATTGGTCAACTATATGGCGAAAATATCAGTTCTCAGTTACAAGCCATGGGTGGAATTTCTTTTGGAATTACGGAAAAAAATATTCTGAACATGGCTAATCCGGCCAGCTATGGCGTTTTCGATTCGACCACCTATATTTTCCAAACCGGCATTATTGGTAATGTGAGTACGCTTCAAAACACCGAGCTCAAACAAAATACTAATTACGCCACGCTGAGTAACATTAGTATGGGCTTTCAGGTAACGAGAAGATGGCATGTGGCATTAGGCGTTACCCCATACAGTAAAATAGGTTACGACACACGGATTTCTAATCCAGTTTCGCCTTCAGGCACGGTATTTAACGACCGGTTTGGCAAAGGCGGAACCGCAAAATTATTTTTTGGGAATGCTTTTAATGTGACCAAAAACTTGAGACTTGGTGTCAATATTGACTATCTTTTCGGCAATGTACGGGGCTACAATATGGTTTATTTTCCCGATTCAGCTTTTATTTTTGGAACCAAACAGGAACGTTATATCAAAGTAAATGATTTCTTGTTTGACTGGGGTATCCAATATGATATCCACCTTGCTAAAGGCAGAAAACTCACCTTAGGTGCGATATACCGCAATGCCGTTCATGTGAATGCCACAAAATCAACAATAACCTATACATTGACAGGCGGTTATGAGGGTACTATAGAGAATCCGAGAGACACCATCGCTTATTCGCCCGGAGTGAAAGGAAATATTTTTATTCCGGGAACGTATGGCTTTGGCTTCTCTTATTCTCAGAGTGGGAGATGGCTTGTTGGGATGGATGGAGAATGGCAGCCCTGGTCGAAATTCAAAAAATTCGGGGTGGCAGATTCACTTGAAAATGCCTGGAGAATATCGGTCGGCGGTGCCTTTACACCCAAGCATACTACTATTTCTCCTTTGCGCAAAAGAATGACCTACCGGTTTGGTGCACGCTACAATCAGACATATGTCAGATTATTTGGATATTCCATTAATGAATACGCTATTACAGCGGGTGTCACCTTCCCGTTTAAACGTACGCGAAACAATATCACTTTTGCAATGGAGATAGGCAGCCGCGGTGCATTAAAAGACAAACTGGTAAAAAAAACTTTTTTTAATTTCTCTTTAGGAATAAATATTGTAGAACATTGGTTCTATAAACGTAAATACAGATAATTAAACTAAACACTTTGTAAAATGAAAACAAAACTTTTCATCTTTCTACTCGGAATGGGACTTAGCCTCTCGGTTTTGGCCGGAACGCCTCTTAATAAATTGGTTCCCCAGGATAACAATGGTCCCAAGTACGGCAAAGACAGTGTACAATGTCTTATGAACCTGTCGTTATATACCGAATCTTTCCGTCAATGGAGACAAAGTCATTACAAAAATGATGCTATAAAAGACGTTATTGGACCTTGGAACTGGGTTTTCAAAAACTGTCCGCGTTCAACGGAAAATATTTATATTGATGGTGTGAAAATCCTAAAATATAAATACAAAAATGCTACTACGGAAGAACAAAAAAAGGCGCTGATTGATACACTTATGCTGGTTTTCGATCAAAGGATAAAGTATTTCCCCAATAACTACAGAACACATCGCCCCCAGGAAGGCTATATTCGAGGTCGCCAGGGAATTGCTCTCTTTCAGATTTCTCCCAAGTCGCATGATAGAGTTTATTCCCTGTTGAAAAAGTCTATTGAGCAACAAAAACAGGGAAGTACCCCGGCTGCCATTGCTTACTATTTCAGGGAAGTGGCCAAAATGGTTCAAATTGGTAAACTGGATACCGTTGCGGTTATCAATGCATACGATACCATCTCCGGTTATCTTGATGCCGACATCGCACAATACACAGCACAGAATAACACTCGCAAGGTTGCCGAATTCAAAAACGTAAAAGGTTATATTGAGATGACCTTTGAGCCTTTTGCAAATTGTAAGGTTCTGGCCAAAGTTTACCGCAAAAAATTCGATGCAACACCGAGTGACTCCGTATTACTGAAGAAAATTGTGAGCTTGTTGGAGGGAAAACGCTGTTATAATGAACCTTTGTATTTTGATGCCATTGTAAATCTTTACAAAGAGGAGCCAACACCGCGATCGGCTTTCCTTATCGGAAAAATGCTGCTACAACGTAAAAAGTACCATGAAGCATTAGATTATATGGGGAAAAGTACCATGATGAAAGATACCGATAATCTGGTAGAGGCCTATCTGCTCATGGCCCAAACCTATCGTACGCTTAATGATTTCAGTAAGGCCCGTGAATTGGCCCGTAAAGCTATTAAACTTAATCCGCATAGCGGAATAGCTTACGATTTTATTGGTGATTTATATGCTGAAAGCGCTCAAAAATGTGGTAATAACGCATTGACGACAAAAGTTTCCTATTGGGTTGCTGTTGACAAATATATTCAGGCCAAACGCGTTGACCCTACAATGGCAGATGCCATGAACAAAAAAATAGCTATTTACAAGGCTCACTTTCCCACCAGGGAAACCATGTTCTTTTATAATCTTAAACCCGGCCAAAAGTACAGGGTAGGTTGCTGGATTAACGAAACAACTATTACAAGAGCTTCCAACTAAGTGGTTTGCAGGAAAGATTATGATACAAAATCTGTTAAAAAGCATCGCTATTGTTTTGGCAATGGGGGCGCTTTTTTCCTGCGAGAATAATATAAAAGTTGTCCAGAATATAAACGCTGAGGATACCCTTGCCGAGTTAACAGCTACTGATATTCATTATATTCGTACCGATTCCGGGCGCCGGCAATTGGTACTTAACAGTCCGCTTTTATTAAAATATGGTGGTGAAAAGCCTTATACCGAATTTCCAAAAGGATTTTCGATTGCTTTTTATGATACCACCGGAAAAATTATCTCAACAATAAAAGCCGGTTATGGCATCCGCTGGGAAAAAAAA
The DNA here is from genome assembly GCA_964386145.1 of uncultured Lentimicrobiaceae bacterium. Lineage (GTDB taxonomy): Bacteria > Bacteroidota > Bacteroidia > Bacteroidales > F082 > Sulfidibacterium. The sequence continues at coordinate 8,634 of CAYLSW010000044.1, forward strand.
GGATTACTCATTTCACGAAACAATGTGGTGGTAAAAAATGTGAAGACTCAGGAACAACTCAACACGGAAAATCTGATATGGAATGAAAAAACACATAAAATATACTCCCCGAGTTTTGTGAAAATTACCAGTCCCGACCGGGTTATTTTCGGCGACAGCATGGTGTCAAACGAAAATTTTACCCAACGAACTATTTATGGCATTCGTGGGGTGCTTGATGTGGAAGAAGATACGACCAAATAAGATAATGCCTAACTTTGTACACAAATTGATGACTACAAAAAGGGAGAAATCGTGAGTGCTGTTTGGATTGTTATTACTCTTTCGCTACTTTTATCCGCTTTCTTTTCAGGAATGGAGATTGCCTTTGTAAGTTCCAGCCGGCTGAAACAGGAACTTGACCTGAAAAGAAACCTGTTACCGGCTAAAATCCTTGCCTCGTTCTACACACATCCTTCCAAATTTATCGGTGCGCTGTTACTGGGAAACAACATTTCATTGGTCGTTTATGGTATTGCCATGGTTAGGGTCCTCCAACCTGCTATTTTGCATTGGCTGCCGGTATCCATGCAATCAGAATTTTATCTGTTGCTGTTTCAAACTATTCTCGCCACACTATTGATACTTATCGTTTCGGAATTTATTCCCAAAATATTGTTCCGCATAAATCCGAATACTATATTAAAAACTTTTGCCTTACCCGTGTGGTTATTTTACTACTTGTTTTATCCTTTTATTTTTCTTTATATCGGTATTTCCGAATGGATTATCCGACTGTTTCTCCGTGTGGATGTATCTATTGATAAATATACTTTCAGTGCTATCGACCTGAACGAGTATGTCCGGGAGTTGCATAAAGAAAAACAGGAAGATGAGCCCTTTGTCCGGGAAATACAGATGATGCAGAATGCCATCGAGTTTAAAAACATTAAGTTGCGCGACTGTATGATCCCCCGGACAGAAATCGTAGCTTCCGATATCAATGATGAAATTCAGAATCTTCGAAAGCTTTTTACCGAAACAGGCCATTCCAAAATAATGATTTATAAAAATTCTATTGATAACCTGCAGGGATATGTGCACGCATATGACATGTTTAAACATCCCGTGAATATTCGGGAAGTTATGCGCCTGGCAGAGATTTTTCCAGAGACAATGGCCGCCAGCGAAGTGTTGAGCCTTTTCATTAAAAAACATAAAAGTGTGGCTGTTGTCGTGGGCGAATTTGGCGGCACCTCCGGGATGGTAACCATGGAAGATATTATAGAAGAAATCTTTGGCGAGATTGAAGATGAATACGACACGGATGAGGTAATCGAAAAACAACTTTCGGATACGGAATTTGTTTTCTCCGCCCGTATCGAAATTGATTATCTGAACGAAAAATACAAATTTGCACTTCCGGAATCAGAGGAATATGAAACCATTGCCGGATTCATTCTGCATCATCACGAAAGTATTCCTCTCATAAATGAAGAAATTGAAATTCCCCCCTATACCTTTAAAATATTGAAAGCCTCCGGAAACCGGTTGGAGGAAATAAGAATGATGATTAAAAAATAGACCCGCCTGGCTGTTCCTTTTTCGATTTCCATCTGTTTTTTCCCTGTTTTTGCTGTTAGAAAAAGAAATCATCAGAAACTCACTTAAGGGTTTTATTCCCAATAGAACAGTTGTTTTCCCTGCTTTTTAAATTTTTGGGATACCCCTGAAGGGCTCATCACTCTGTTTTCCCAATTAACTGACTGATACTAAAATCAAAATTAGTTCCGAATGCTTTTATATATCATATCAATTTGTACATTTGCAGCTCGAAATAATAAAATAAATAATTGAGATAAGATGGCAGCTATTGGTAGTATTAGAAAACATTCTACTCTTCTCGTGATTGTAATAGGTGGCGCATTGGTCGCCTTTATCCTCGGTGACTTTTTGAAAAAAAGCAACAGAAGAGATGTGAATGCCGGTAAAGTGAATGGTATGGAGATTACCATAATGGGATTTAACAAGAAACTGGATGAAAATATAGAAAGCACTAAACAACAACAACGTACGAAAAGCCTGAGTGCCAATGAGACTTTCCGCATCAGAGAGCAGACCTGGGAACAAATTGTAAAGAAAATCCTTATGGACAAACAATACAATGACCTGGGAATTACCATTACTGCCGATGAGATGTTCAACCTTATTCAGGGACCCAATCCGCATCCGTTGATTAAACAGTATTTTGTGAATCCCAAAACGGGTCGTTATGATCGCAATCTGGTAATTCAATATCTTCAGAATTATAACCGTCTTCCGGATGCTGCCCGCCAACAATGGAACAAGCTCGTAGATTATATTAGGGCAGATCAAATGCGTGCCAAATACAACACTTTGATTTCACAGGGCTATTATATTCCTAAAGAACTGGCACAGAAGCTTTATGAAGAACAGAACACACAGGCTAATATTGAGTATGTGGCTGCCCGATATTCGGATGTTCCTGACAACAAAATTTCGGTAACGGATGCCGATTACCAAAGCTATTTCGATACACATAAAAATGAATTCAGGCAGAAACGTGGCCGGGCTATGGAATACGTATCTTTTACCGTACTTCCATCCAAAACTGATATTGCCAAAGCCCGTAAAGAAGCCTTCGCTACAAAAGCAGATTTTGTAGTTACTACCAACCCGACACAGTTTGCCCATGCTAATACGGACCATCCATACGATACTGCCTGGCTAAAAGAGGGGCAGTTACCTGCCGCTTTCGATTCTATAATGTTTCATTCCAAAGTGGGTACGGTTTCCGGCCCTGTCATGGGAAACAATACTTTTATGATGGTTAGGCTGCTCAATGTGGCTACACGACCCGACTCTATGAAGGCGTCACATATTTTGATTACGTACAGAGGAGCCTTACGTGCCGAGCCCGGCGTGACCCGTACTAAGGAAGAAGCCAAAAAACTGGCCGACAGTCTGCTGACTGTTTTAAAACGTCATCCTTCAGAATTTAAAAAACTGGCCGACAAATATTCCAACGATGGTTCTGTTACCTCTAACCACGGCAATTTGGGCTGGTTTACAGATGGTAGTATGGTTCCCGGCTTTAATGAGGCCGTGGTAAAAACCAGGATCGGGCATTATACCGTTGCCGAATCAAAGTTTGGTTACCATGTAATAAAAGTTATTAATAAAAAGGATTATAACCGGAAGGTAAAAGTTGCCCTGATTTCCCAGGATATTATTGCCAGCAATGCCACTTACCAAAATGTCTTTGCCAAAGCCAGTAAAATTGCCTCAGAAGCCCACGACCAGAAAGCGTTTGAATCTTTGGCTAAAAAGGATCACCTGCAGCTGAGGGTCATGCCCAGGTTGTACGAAAATACTTATACTATCCCCGGCTTGGAAAATGCCCGAAGCATTGTCCGCTGGGCTTTCAAAAGCAGTACCGATGTGGGCGTTGTTTCCAACGTTTTTGACTTGGAAGGCCAGTATGCCGTAGTGATTATAACCAAAAAATTTGAAGCCGGTATTCCCTCTCTCGAAGATGTGAAAGACCAGATAAAACCGTTCGTTATCAACAAAGTGAAAGGCAGATATCTTGCCAAAAAGATGCAGGCTTCCAGTGGTAATCTGGATAAAATTGCAGCGGCTTTAAAAGCTAATAAACAATCGATGAATAACCTTACCTTTACTACGCGTAACATTGTTGGCTTTGGAATGGAAGATAAGGTGATAGGAACTGTATTTGGTATGAAAGAAGGCAGTACAAGCCAGCCGCTGGTAGGCAATGCTGCTGCTTTTGTTGTTAAGCTGGATGCTTTGAACAAAGCAGGAACGCTACCCAACTACAACGCCTTTGTAAGTTCTTATGTGAATGCTTTCAAACAGCGTGTCCGGCAGGATTATCCTTACGTTGCCATAAAAGACGCTTCGGATATCGTTGATAACAGAATCACCTTTTATTAAAAAGTGAGCTATCCCACAAAAAAGCCCGAC
>CAYLSW010000045.1:0-12362 GCA_964386145.1 uncultured Lentimicrobiaceae bacterium
ACCATATTTTTTCATGGAACGGAGACAGCAATATCTTTTTCTCTATGATTAAATTGCTTGAGGACCAGATGAACGTAGAGAACGATACACGGCGTGGCAAAGTCAGGGTTATCCTGCTGGCAGAAGACTCTCCGATTTACTCCTCACGTTATCTTTCGTTTCTGTATCGTGTGCTGATGGAACAAACCAAGCGTATCATTGATGACGTGAGCACGGACGAACTGTATAAAGTCCTGCGTATGCGTGCCCGCCCGAAAATACTGTTTGCCCCGTCGTTTGAGCAGGCCGTGGACATCATCGACAAATATAAGGATTACCTGCTGTGTTTGATTACAGATGTGAAATATGAGCGTCACGGTAAAGTGAACGACAATGCCGGTGTTGAACTACTTGATTATGCCCGAAAAGAGCTAAAGAACCTGCCGGTAATTATGCAATCGGCTGATCCTTCCTATGCTGAAGTAGCCAAAAAATACAACTCGTTGTTTATTGACAAAAACTCCGAAACCCTTTATGAAGATTTTCAGGATTTTATCACAAACTATCTGGGGTTTGGCGATTTTATTTTCAAAGACAGCCATGGAAACGCCATTGCAAAGGCAGCAAACATCCGTGAATTTGAGCAGCAGTTGCATAACATTCCGGATGACTCACTGTTGTTTCATGCCAACCGCAACCACTTTTCCATGTGGCTTATGGCCCGTCAGGAAATTAAAGCAGCCAATTTTATCAATCCCAAACAAGTGAGCGACTACAAAAACGTAGTCGAACTGCGGAAAGCTTTGATAGCCATGATTAAAGAACATCGCGATGAAGCCGAAAGCGGAAATCTCATTCCTTTTGAGACGGACATAAACCTGAATCCCGATAATCTATATACGCTGGCCGATGGTTCGCTTGGCGGCAAAGGGCGTGGGCTGGCTTTTATCAATGCACTAATTCATAACTTTAATTTCTCACGATATGTTCCTGACATAAACATAAAAACACCACTGACTTTTATCATCGGCACCAAGGAGTTTGAAGAGTTTATCGCCAAAAACAAGCTGAACAAACTTGCGCTTTTTGAAAAGAATACAAAAAAAATTAAGCTTGCTTTTCTGGATACGGAACTCTCCGAGGGTTTGTCGAAAAAGCTGGAGGCTATCTTACGACATATCAATAATCCCATTGCAGTACGATCTTCCAGCCTTTTTGAAGACTCACTCTCGCTCCCCTTTGCCGGCATCTTTGAAACCTATATTCTACCCAACAGTCACGAATCTTTTATTGTACGGCACAAACAGCTCGGAGATGCCGTAAAACTGGTCTATGCATCGCTGTATTCCACCATATCGAAAGACTATGTTAAAGCCATTAACTATAAACTTGAAGATGAACGCATGGCCGTGGTGATTGAAGAAGTTGTGGGCAACCGGTATGACAACCTTTATTATCCACATATTAGCGGTGTGGCACAATCATACAACTATTATCCTTTTGCCCACATGAAGCCGGAGGAAGGCTTCGCCATTGCGGCAGTCGGGTTGGGAAAATATGTGGTGGAGGGCAACCGGGCCTACCGGTTTTCACCGAAATATCCCGGTGTTGAAATTAATACGCCCAAAGATCAGTTTAAAAACTCGCAAGTAAGCTTTTTCGCAGTAGATTTGAATAAAACAGATTTGGATCTGATGGAAGGGGAAGATGCCGGACTTACCAAAGCCGATATCAGCCTGGCGGAAGCACAAGGAACACTCAAACATTGCGCCTCCGTTTACAATCCCGACAACAACACCATATATCCCGGACTCACCAAATCGGGGCCACGCATCGTTAACTTCGCCAATATATTGAAATACAACTATATTCCTTTGGCAAAGACTTTGAGTGTATTGCTTGAGCTGGGAAAAGAGGCCATGGGAACAGCGGTTGAAATGGAATATGCCGTTGACCTGAATCGTGACAAGGAAGGCAAAGTCACTTTTTATATTTTGCAGATAAAACCGCTTATCTCACAAGCTGCCGATTGCGAAGTGGATATGGACAAGATAAAGCCCGAAAATACGCTGCTATACACAAAAACGGGTATGGGAAACGGGCTGATAGAAAATATCCGGGATGTCATTTATGTAGATCCAGGGAAATTTGACAAAACAAAAACTGTAGAGATGGGATTGGAAGCGGAGAGATTTAACAAAACCATGGTGCATGAAAACAGGCATTACATCCTTATCGGCCCGGGGCGCTGGGGAACCCGCGACAAATGGATTGGTATTCCGGTGCGATGGCCGCAAATCTCTAACGCCAAAATTATGGTGGAGACCAGCTTGCAGAACTTCCCGCTGGATGCCTCCTCAGGGTCTCACTTTTTCCATAACGTCACAAGCATGAACGTAGGCTATTTCACCATCCAACCCGAAATGCCCGACAGCCGGCTTAATTATAAAATACTTGAAGAGCAGGAAATTATTGCAGAGGGCAACTACTTCCGGCATGTTCGTTTCCATCAGCCGCTAAAAATAAAAATGGATGGGAAAAACAGGATTTACGTAATCCATGAATAAGCTGTCCTCAAAAGTTAATCTTAAATTCATCGGCAAATATAGTTTTCCAGTTCTATATAAGACCTTCAACACATCGGATTAGATTGAATATAAATTGAAACTGTAATTTACAGATTTTCTGGAATTTGTTAAAAACAAACAATATAAAATTATTCCATGCTTCCAATTTTTCTAAATTTGCGCACTCATAATCAGAGTGCTAATGAACTAAAAAAGATAGTATGAACAAAATAGTTGAAATGGAGTTCTTCTCGGAAAATGTTGCTAAAATCGTTCTGGAAGCTCCTGATATTGCTAACTCCCGTAAAGCAGGTCATTTTGTAATTATCAGGCTGGACGAAAAAGGGGAAAGAATTCCGTTAACCATCGCCGATGGCGACTCCGAAAAAGGTACCATCACGTTGGTCGTACAAAAAGTAGGAGTTACTTCCGCCAAACTACTTGCCCTGAAAGTCGGAGACGAAATTCTTGACGTAGTCGGTCCGTTGGGACACGCCACCCACATCGAAAATTACGGAACCGTACTATGTGCAGGGGGTGGTGTGGGAGTTGCTCCTTTGATGCCTATCGTGAAAGCACTGAAGGAAGCCGGAAACAGGGTCATTACCGTTTTAGCCGGTCGCACCAAAGAACTTATTATCATGGAAGAAGAAATGAGAAAATCTTCTGATGAAGTCATTATTATGACCGATGATGGCTCCTACGGAAAAAAAGGTCTGGTAACAGCCGGAATGGAAGAGGTCATTCAACGTGAGAAAGTTAACAAAGCAGTGGTTATCGGCCCTGCCATTATGATGAAATTCGGAAGCCTGACCACCAAAAAATATAACATTCCTACCGAAGTCAGCCTGAACACAATCATGGTGGACGGAACAGGAATGTGTGGGGCATGCCGTGTTTCCGTTGGAGGAAAAACAAAATTTGTATGTGTGGATGGCCCCGAATTTGATGCCTCACAGGTAGACTGGGACGAAATGATGATGCGAATGGGTGCTTATAAAGTACAGGAACACGAGGCCTACGAAAAATATTTAAAAACCGTTGAAACTGTTGCATAATGGAAAATATTATAGCCGAATATATCAAGGAAGGAAGGTCTGATGCGTGGCGTGCAGCGTTGCGCAAATCTATAAAATCCAAAGAACGCATAAGTCTCGAACGCGTCCAAATGCCTGAGCAGGATCCACACGTAAGAAATAAAAATGTTATTGAGGTGAACCTTGGCGTGACGGAACAAATGGCCATAGCCGAAGCAAACAGATGCCTGGATTGTCCCAAACCAACCTGCACCATCGGCTGCCCGGTAGGTATCGACATTCCTAAATTTATTAAGAAAATAGAATCCAAAGACTTCCTTGGCGCTGCTGCCACCATTAAAGAGACCAATGCGCTTCCGGCAGTTTGCGGACGGGTTTGTCCTCAGGAGAAACAATGTGAGCTGAGCTGCTTCTATACTCAGAAACTTCATCAGCCACCCATTGCCATTGGACATCTGGAACGTTTTGCTGCTGATTATGAAAGGGAAAGTGGCAAAATGAGTATCCCTGAAACTGCCGAATCCAATGGAATTAAAGTCGCTGTTGTAGGTTCCGGCCCTTCCGGATTGGCGGCTGCCGGCGATCTGGCAAAACTGGGTTACGATGTTACCGTTTTTGAGGCGCTTCACGAAATTGGCGGCGTGTTGAAATATGGAATTCCCGAATTTCGTTTACCCAACGACATAGTAGATGTGGAGATTGAAAATATGCGTAAAATGGGCGTTAAATTCCGCACCAATTTTATCGTTGGCAAAACTGCTAATTTTGAAGATCTCCGGGCAGAGGGGTATCAGGCTTTCTTTGTGGGAAGTGGAGCCGGATTGCCTCGCTTTATGAATATTCCCGGCGAAAATTACAATGGAATTTTCTCTTCCAATGAATATCTGACGCGTATGAATCTTATGAAAGCTGCTCAGGAAGATTACGATACGCCTGTTTTGTCCGGTAAAAATGTAGCCGTTATCGGTGGCGGAAATACTGCCATGGACTCAGTTCGTACGGCGAAACGCCTTGGCGCCGAACATGCTATGATCGTTTACCGCCGCTCACTTGAGGAGATGCCAGCCCGAGTTGAGGAAGTGCATCATGCTATGGCAGAAGATATTGAATTTATGAACCTGCACAACCCTGTGGAATATTTCGCCGATGAAAAGGGTCGCGTAAACAAAATGCGTGTCCAAAAGATGAATCTAGGCGAACCCGATGCCTCCGGACGCAGAAGGCCTATTCCCATTGAAGGTTCCGAATTTGATATTGATGTTGATTTGGTTGTTGTGGCTGTGGGCGTCTCACCCAACCCCATTGTTCCCGCCAGCCTGAAAAACCTGAAAATGACCGTTTGGGGAACTATTGTGGTAAATAAAGAGACCATGCAAAGCTCTATTCCTGATATTTTTGCCGGTGGCGATATTGTTCGTGGCGGCGCTACCGTAATTCTCGCCATGGGAGACGGACGTAAGGCTGCTGTTGGTATTCATAATTATATCCGTGAAAAGGTGGAAGCCAGCTAACATCATAAATCGGGATAACCCGTTTTACCGTTTCAATTTAATTTCATATCTTCGAAAACAATAAAATAAACATATCATGGCAGACTTAAGTACAAAATATCTCGGACTTACCCTCAGAAACCCTATTGTCATTGGTAGCTCCGGGTTAACCAATTCCTTGAAAGAAATTGTAGAACTCGACAAAAACGGTGTTGGAGCCGTTGTCCTGAAATCTATTTTTGAAGAACAAATCCTGTTGCAAGCCGAGTACAGTATCAAAAAAGCGGTCGCCAATGACATGATTTACACTGATTTCTCGGAAACACTTGATTATATTGATGTTCACATCAAAGAAAATGAGTTAGGAAGTTATCTCGCTCTCATCCAAGAAGTTACAAGCAAAGTAAACATACCTGTAATTGCCAGTATTAATGCCGTTACCTCTCACGAATGGACCTCCTTTGCCAAACGTATTGAAGAAGCCGGCGCCGATGCTATTGAGCTGAATATCTTTCTTATGCCATTTAATTTAAACAAAGGTTGTGAAGAAAACGAACAAGCTTATTATGATATTCTCAAAAAAGTAAAACGCCAGGTTAATATTCCGGTTTCTGTTAAAATCAGCCCTTATTTCTCCAACCTCGGCAAAGTAGTGAAGAATCTGGAGGCCAATGGTGCTGATGGTGTGGTACTGTTTAACCGTTTCTCAACTCCCGATATTGACATCTGGAAGATGAAAGTCACCCACGGCAACATTTTAAGCCACGCTTCCGATATCGCTGATTCTTTACGCTGGATTGCCATTCTGGCCAAAAGGGTAAACCTGAGTCTGGCAGCATCCACCGGCGTTCACGATGGGGAAGCCGTTGTAAAACAATTGCTGGCCGGTGCTACCGTCACCCAACTTACCTCCACCATATACAAACACGGACCTTCTTACATTCTCGAAGTGGTCAAATTTGTAAATGACTGGTTGGAAAGTAAAGGTTTCAACTATGTTGATCAGGTGCGTGGCATGCTCAGCCAGCAAACTACCGAAAATCCAAATGCTTATGAGCGCATGCAGTTTATGAAGTATTTTGGGGATATTAAATAGTGGCTGCCAGAAAACTTCAATCTCTTCGTTGAGCTTATCTTCAAATCAGTCATCCCGACAATGATGTCGCGGACTCCTGATTTTCAGATTGCGCTCGCCTCGACCTTGCCGACTTCTGACAGCCACCTTCCTAAAATAGGGAGTTTTTCTGCTGACACTAAATAACTTATTGACTATTCCGTGAAAAGGCTGCCTGCAGGCAGCCTTTTTTTTCTCAATTTTACAAATCGACCGTAAATATTTCAACGAAAACTTTCTTATTGATGTAAATTTGCTTACTTTTGGGCAAGATGAAAATAGAAAAAATGCAAAAGCTGATTACATAACCACTACTAAACTTCATGTGCCATGAAAACAACGATTTTCCATAAAAGCATTTTTGCCGGATTCTTAACGTTATTGCTTTTCGTTTCGTTGAGTGTAAAGGCAAACTCCCCCTCTAAATTTTCAACAGACAGTACACAATTTACTGCCGTACGGGGTATTGTTATCAACAGTGAGACCCATCATCCAATAGTCTTTGCTTCCATCTTTATTAAAGGTACCAAAATCGGAACCGTCTCTAACTCCAACGGAAAGTTTCTGATAAAAATCCCATTAAAATACATCAACAAAAAGCTGGGTTTCAGCAGCATCGGATACAAAACAAATTTCTTACCGACAGCTAATCTTAACAAAACAAATAACAAAATTTACCTGACTCCCGCCATTATTCCCATAAAAGAAGTGGTAATAAGACACCTGGAACCGATTCATCTCCTCGCTACAGCTGTAAGTAAAATTCCGGAAAACTATGCCGACCAACCTGTTATGATGACCGGATTTTACCGGGAGTCCATCAGGAAAAATAAAAAATATCTCTCGGTAGCCGAAGCTGTGTTGAATATTTACAAAAGTGCATACAACAAAAACATCGTCAACAACGACAGGATTATCATTTACAAAGGGCGTAAAGCCCAGTATGCTAAACACAGGGACACGCTGGTCGTGAAATTTCAGGGCGGCCCCCTGAGCCTTTCTTATCTTGACATTGTCAAAAACAAAGGCGACATCTTGTCAAAAGACATATATCCCTATTACAATTACAATATTGACGGGGTCATCATGCTGGATGACCGCGAAACCTATGTCATCAGTTTCGACCAGAAAGATACGGTGCAACTGCCTCTTTTTAAAGGGAAAATCTATCTAGATGCCCAGAATCTTGCCGTGGTTGGCCTTAAAGTGGAGGTCAGTCCCAAACAACTTGACAAAGCACTGAAATATGTGATCCGGAAAAAGCCTGCCGGGCTGAAAGCACAACTGCTTGGTGTCCATATCCTGGTGAAATACCGAAAAATCGGTAACAAATGGTATTTAAACTACCTGCGTAATGAAACTGACCTGAAATTCAAATGGAAGAAAAAACTTTTTCACTCCAACTACACCATCACTTCCGAAACGGCCATTACTGATATCAACACGAAGCATGTGGTAAAACCAAAATATAGCGAGCGTTTTAAACCCAACGAGATATTCTCTGAAAAGGTGAGTAGTTTTACCGATCCCAATTTCTGGGGTGCATCCAATGTCATAGAACCCGAAACGTCCATACAGTCTGCTTTCAAAAAAATCAGTAGAAAGCTGAAAAGAAAAGAGCAGCTCCGAAAATAGTAACCGGAATAAAGCAAATCTCAAATCTACTGGCAAAAACAGGTCTGGGATGTTTTATTTTTTGTCCTTCTGCATCTGCCCTGATCTTGACAGATAAGTGGTATCACCATGTGGGTTTTTCACATACTCGGAGGTGTAGCCAGTCATAACAATCTGAACATAAAGGTCCGGACAGCTTCCGGTACACACCTGCGGATTACTGTAAACAAAATAACTTCCGTTGGTATCGGTTACGGTGTGCATCTGGAAAGTATCCGGAGAAGGGTTTTCAAGATAGGCATCAATGGAAACACCTTTCAGAGGCAATCCGGAGCCTTTGTCCAACACTATACCATTGCCCGAAATGGTCTTCTGACACGAAGAAACAAATAGTACCAACATAAAAGCCAAAAGCCATAAGGAAACACGAGAGGCCATGCCGTCTAATTTTTTTTCAAAGATATGAAAAACCTGCAAGGCCACGTGTTCCTCTGACAGGAATGGAAAGGATTGTAGGTTTTTTCGAGCATTCCCAATAACGGCGTGCAGTATGGTTCGTAATAGATGACCCCTGCGGATTTAAGGCTATACTTGAATTTTGAAATGTAAATTCATGTAGCCTCAGTAAAAATGGCTGATTTTGGTTAGCAAAAGCTTTGTCGTTCTCAAAAAGGCTGTGTTTTACTGCTTCCGGAAGCCCGGGCCACCAAACATAGGCCTGGTTAAAAAAAAGGAAAAAGCGTTGTGTTATGAAAAATTAATTAATTAAAGTTACTTTATTCTTTTTCCCCGGCAACATGAAAAGTTTTAGAAATTTCCACATATAGTACTACAAGAGCCACAGCTCCCAAGAAGGCCGGGATAAAATAAACTTTATCGTAAGCCCAACTGTTAGGCCAGTTACCTAACACAGGCGATCCCAACCAACCTCCTATCCATGCTATCACCAATTCTGCAAAGAAGGAACTTATATCCTTCCTGTCAAAATATTTCACTACAAAGTGTAGAATTAAGGATACCAATAATGCTATCCCCAATAAGATAATAAAACCCCAGAAATTCATTCCAATCATAATTTAGTCCTCCATAGTTTTTAATGTTACATCACAACACAATGCTTTTGTTAACAAATGTATAGATAAATTTTTGAGAAATCCAAATTATTGATGAAGTATTTATTTATTTATTAACTTTATAAATAAGGAATGTTCATCAGGAACTTGTCAATAATGCCCCCAATAAGCAATTGAGGCCGGCTGTTGCTAAAGTTAAACAGGAGTTCCGAGAGGAATATTTTGGCTTTAGAGTATTTTCTGATTTAAGAAAATATAGAAAAGCTTTAAGACTACAAAAGCTTTTATGGCTACGTGTTGCTCCCGGCTTTTTTCCTACCTTGCAAAAAATTAATTAATACACATAAGTCAATGAATCCCACATTATTAGTACTTGCAGCCGGTATCGGCAGCCGTTATGGCGGCGTAAAACAAATGGATAAAATCGGTCCTTCCGGCGAAAGCATCATCGATTATTCGGTTTTTGATGCCATTACAGCCGGATTTGACAAAGTTGTTTTTGTTCTCAATCCGAAAATTGAAAAGGAATTCAAAGCCGTTTACGAACCAAGGCTATCCGGAAAAATTGATACAGATTATGTATTGCAGGAGTTGAATAATATTCCCGAAGGCGTAAGCCTTAACCCCGACAGGGTGAAACCCTGGGGAACAGGACATGCCGTACTAATGGCCAAAGAGGCTATTGACACGCCTTTTGCTGTCATCAATGCCGATGACTTTTACGGCCGTGAGGCTTTTGAAGTACTGGGAAATTATTTGTCGCAGCTAAAAAACAATGAAACCCGTTATGCGATGGTAGGTTACCAGCTAACCAACACCCTCTCGAAAAACGGCAGTGTGTCACGCGGCATTTGCAGTACAAAAAACGGCTTGCTCACCGATGTGGTGGAACGAACCAAAATCTACAAAAAAGAGGGACAAATTGTCTATGAAGAAAACGGCAAAGAGAACCCAATTGAAGGAAATAGTCTGGTATCCATGAATTTCTGGGGATTTACACCCAGATATTTCGAACAGTCGGAAGCATGGTTTGCAGATTTCATCCGTGAACATGCCCTGCAACTGAAAGCTGAGTTTTATATTCCATTCGTTGTAAACAAACTCATCACACAGAACCATGCCGGCGTGCGTGTACTCGAAAGCCACGACCAGTGGTTTGGAGTTACATACCAGGAGGACAAATCCATCACCATTGCCAAAGTAAAAGAATTAGTGGAGACAGGTATTTACCCGGAAAATCTCTGGCAATAAAGTCATTACGAAAAAATGGAGGAAATTTTACACAATTATTCCGTTTTAAAAGGCTGCAAGCCGCCGAATATCTTCGGAGATGGCCACATCAACGACACTTTTCTTGTGGAATCACAAGAAGGAAAATTTATTTTGCAAAGGGTAAACAACAAAGTTTTCAACACAACTGTACTCATCCGCAATCTGTCGTTTCTTTTCAAAGCGCTCATTGATTATGAAAAAGAGAGCGGCATAAAGCTGACACCGGCAGTTTTAAAAAATAACAATGAGGAATTTCACACCCTGGATGAAGATGGCGCTGCCTGGCGGCTGATGGAATTTTTCCCTGGATGCACCACTTATACCATTTCGCCTAATGAAAAAATTTCATACAGTGCAGCGAGAGCCATGGGCGAATTTCAACTGTTTCTGAATACCCTGCCTGCCAAAAATTTTGGAGAAACTATCACCGAATTTCACGCTCCTCCCGGTCGGCTGAAAACGTTTTTGAAAACCGTATCCTCAGCTCCCGCAAGGCTGAGAAAACAGGCGGCGACAGAAATATACTTTGTTGAAGAAAATCAGAACATAGCACACAGGATGAAACAACTGCCGGGTACAGATACTATGCCGTTACGGGTCACGCACAACGATGCTAAACTCGAAAATATACTGTTTACCGCCGATGGCTGCATCCTCATTATCGACCTTGACACCATCATGCCCGGATACATCATGTACGATTTTGGCGACATGGTACGAACGTTTACCAGTCCGGCCAGAGAAGATGAACAGGATGCCTCCAAATCGGGGCTGCGGATGAAACACTTTGAAGCCCATACCAAAGGCTACCTTGAGCCGTTAAAAAGTGTACTGACTGAAGTGGAAAAACAGTACTTGTTGCCGGGAGCCAAAGCCATAATCTACGAACAAACCTTGCGCTTTCTGAACGATTTCCTTCTCGGAGATGTCTATTACAAGACCGCCTATCCCGAACACAACCTGGCTCGTGCCCGTACGCAAATCAGACTTTTGGAAGACATAATGAACCATGAAGATGAACTTTCTGAATTAATCCGGATAAGTGTTCGGCATTGAAATAATTTCAAATGGCCGGCTAAACATGTTATTTTGCAGTTTCTTTCCTTAATTTTGCAAAAAATATAAAGTCATGGATATTCAAACCAATCTAATAAATATTTTGAAAGACATTCCACCTCATGTAAGGCTGGTAGCCGTTTCCAAGACCAAACCGGTGGGGATGATACAGACCGCCTACGATGTTGGCCAACGCGATTTTGGCGAAAATAAAGCACAGGATATGGCTGCCAAATTTCCACAGCTCCCACAGGATATCCGCTGGCATTTTATCGGTCATCTGCAAACCAACAAAGTGAAATACATTGCACCTTTCGTTTCACTGATCCATGCTGCCGACAGCCTGAAAATCCTGAAAGAAATGGACAAACAGGCAAATAAAAATAACCGTATTCTTAATTATCTGTTGGAATTTCATATTGCCAAAGAGGAATCCAAATTCGGGCTGAACATGGGAACGGCGGAAAACATCCTGCAATCGGAGGCGTACAAACAATTGCAGAACATTCGTCTTTGCGGCGTCATGGGCATGGCTACTTACACCACAGACACAGAACAAATCCGGGAGGAGTTCCGGCATTTGAAAGACATTTTCAACAAGCTCAAAGACAATTACTTTAAGGATACAGACCATTTTAAAGAAATCAGCATGGGTATGTCCGGCGATTATCCCATAGCCATTGAGGAAGGCGCCACTATGGTACGGGTCGGCTCCAAAATATTCGGGACAAGAGAATAAATGTTCTATTCAGGTATTGTGTTACAATCCAAATGAATATCCTAATTATTTGACTTTTTGAAAATTTGAATTTTATTTGAGATTTGCGGTTTATTTTTTTGCGATCTTATACGCTAAAAATCTTCTAATACCGGGGAGCCATTAAAATGCGCCTTTGGTTCGCTTCACTTTCAATGCCTCATTCATTGTATAAACGAGACTTGAAGCGTTCACCGAATATTATCATTCATCATTACCATTCTCAAAAAGAATAAGTCTCTGCATTATCTAAATTTCCTATCTTTGTTGATTCAAAATAACAAAAAAAACCATACTGACATGGGTGTAGAACTAAAGGGCAGAATGATTAAAAAGCTGCCTGTGGTTAACGGTGAGAGCCGCAACGGGAACAAATGGGAAAAGCAGGAATTTGTGATTGAGA
>CAYLSW010000046.1:0-11890 GCA_964386145.1 uncultured Lentimicrobiaceae bacterium
TAGTGAGTGGCGCATGTGAACGCGGCATAATGCTTGATGCTGCCGGCATTGGATCTTCTATGGCATGCAACAAAGTAAAAGGTATTCGAGCCGCTTTGTGCTGGAGCCCGGAAACGATCGTTAACAGCCGGATGCACAACAATGCCAATGTACTAACTATGGGAACATTGCAACATTCTGTTTCAGACATTGCTGCCATGGCGAAATTATGGCTGGAAACCCGTTTTGAGGGAGGAAGGCATTGGCCCAGAATAAATAAAATTATGTCAATTGAAAGAATGTAAATGAATATGGAAGAGAACGAGTTGATTGAAAAAATCACGAAAGAAATCCTTTCGAAACTTGAAAAGATGAATAAAGATAAGGGCTTGTCAGAAGGAGGAAAGTCTGAGAAAAACAGCTCACCTGAAACAATTACAGCTCAGGAATTAGCAGGTTTCATAGACCACACTTTGCTAAAGCCGGGTGCCACAAAGGAGCAATTTATACAATTGTGTGAGGAAGCCTTACAATATAAATTCAAGTCTGTATGTGTCAATTCATCCTGGGTTCCTTTTGTCGCTAAAAAACTAAGAGGTTCATCGATAAAAGTATGTTCTGTTATTGGTTTTCCTTTAGGCGAGATGGCCACAAGAAGCAAGGCTTTTGAAGCCAGAAACGCCATTGCCAACGGAGCTCATGAGTTGGATATGGTTATGAATATCGGAGCACTAAAATCCGGTAATTTAAAACTGGTTGAGGAAGATATCCGCGCTATTAAGCGGGCATGCCGAAGTACAACACTTCTAAAAGTTATTATTGAAACGTCTCTTTTAACCGAGACAGAAAAAATACTGGCTTGTGAGATTTCTAAAAAAGCAGGCGCCGATTTTGTAAAAACCAGCACAGGATTTACAGGCAGTGGGGCAACCGTTGAAGACATTGCCCTCATGCGCAGGGTTGTTGGTCCCAAAATGGGTGTAAAAGCCAGTGGTGGTATCCGCGATTATAAAACCGCCGTGGCCATGATTCGTGCCGGGGCAACACGTATTGGAGCCGGAGGAAGTGTGGCTATTATTACCGGAAGTCCTCATACTGAAAACTATTAAAGCTTTGAATTAAAGCTGTTTCACTAAAGTATATACGGAGAAGCCATGCAAAGGGCAGCCCGAGAATCAGCTTATGGTTCGTTTTGGCAAAGGTTGTACGGTTCACTATCAAAGAATGGATTAGAGCGGAAGGAAACCAGACGCAATCCTGATTACACCATCGGTGATAAAACAGAACCCGGACTAATTCCAACAATCCTGATTTCAGTTACACGCTAAATGGCAGGGTTAAAACAAAGGTTCCCAAAGTTATTTATACGAAACAGAAAAGGAAAATTGTTGCCGGTATCTTTTTTTAGAGACTTTTTACCTTCTTCTATTTTTTGTTTTTCGGTCAGGATAGTTTGTTTTTCGGTCAGTTTTGACATCACCTTATCATAAATATCGGCCATCTCAGTTCCCTGATTATTGTAATAATCCAAATTGGCTCTTATTTGGCTTTCGGTAACGCGGTAATGGTCAAACAAAGCCTGATAATAACGCTTCTCAATCTCGTCATATTGCGGATAATGTTCTCTGCTATAGACAGCAGCTCCCTGAATAATCTCCATATCTGTCAGGATATCCGCCATTTTATCTTTCGGTATAATATTGTCAGGCTTTTTAACTTCCATCTTATTCACCTTGTAACATCCCGAAAAGAGAAGAATGAGCAACACAAACGAGATAAATGACATGAACGACTTCTGCATGATTTAATTTCCCACTTCTGATAAGAACTTGATACGTACCAGCCTTATCTCTTCCTCGTTATATTCAGCTTCGCCAAGTTCGTCAAGAGCATCTTGCACCGAATCGGTTTCGGCTTCCAGAAAGTAATCATAGATATCTTCCTGATGATATTCATCTACACGCTCCTCAATATAATAATTAATGTTGAGACGGGTTCCTGAAGATACTATCCTTTCTATTTCCGTCAACATTTCGTCTAATGATAGATTTTTCGCATGGGCAATGTCATTCAGCGGAAGCTTACGGTCAATACTCTTAATAATGTAAACTTTCAATCCGGACTTATTAACAACCGATTTAATGACAATATCGTTTGGCCGCATAATGTCGTTATCTTCAACGTATTCTTTAATCAGATCACAAAACGGTTGGCCGTATTTTTTGGATTTTCCCACGCCTACACCAACAATTTGCTGCATTTCTTCTGTGGTTATAGGATATTGGATAGCCATATCTTCGAGAGATGGATCCTGAAAAATTACAAAAGGAGGCAGATTTTCTTCATGAGAAAGCTCTTTACGCAACTCTTTCAGCATCGAGAAAAGCACAGGGTCCGAACCACTCATTCTCTGTCCTTTCCCCTGGACAAATATGTCATCGTCATCTCTGCTTTCGTAGTCGCGATCTTTTGCCAGCATGATGCTAAATGGTTTTTTAATAAACTCTTCACCTGCTTTCGTCAATTTTAAAATACCATAATTTTCAATTTCTTTTTCCAGAAACCTTTGTATAAGAGCCTGGCGGATAACCATCACCCAATAGCGGCTGTCTTTTGCTTTTCCCTTGCCAAAAACCGATATTTCATCCAGTTTAACAGCTTTAATATCACCGGTTTTCTTTCCGGCAATTATATCGGCAATCATGTTTACCTTATACTGTTGTTTCAAAAACTCAACCGTTTTCAGAACCATCACCACATCCTTCATTCCCTCAAATTTTTCTTTCGGATGCAGACAATTATCACAGGAGCCACAATTTTCTTTGGTATAGATTTCCCCGAAATAATGGAGCAATAGTTTGTGCCGGCAAACGGAAGATTCGGCATAAGCCACGGTCTCGAAAAGCAGTTCCTTGGCAATCTCCTGCTCAGCCACCGGCTTGTCTTTCATAAATTTTTCCAGCTTCTGAATATCGTCGTAGCTATAAAAAGTGATACAGTTTCCCTCGCCGCCATCGCGACCGGCACGACCTGTTTCCTGATAATATCCTTCAATACTTTTGGGAATGTCGTGGTGAATCACAAAACGGATATCTGGTTTGTCAATACCCATACCGAAAGCTATGGTGGCCACAATCACATCCACTTTTTCCATCAGAAATCCATCCTGATTATTTCGCCGTGTGGCAGCATCCAGTCCGGCATGATAAGGTACTGCTTTAATACCATTCACCACCAGAGTTTCTGCAATTTCGAGCACTTTCTTACGACTCAGACAATAAATAATCCCGGATTTGCCTGACTGTGTTTTAATATATTTAATAATGTCTTTGATAACATTTTTTGTCTTGGGGCGAAGCTCATAATAGAGATTAGGTCTGTCAAAAGAAGACTTAAACACATTGGCATCAACAATATCCAGTGTTTTTAAAATGTCCTCCTGTACTTTCAGGGTGGCGGTAGCCGTAAGAGCAATAATCGGAACCTGGTGGCCAATAGCCTGAATAATCGGTTTCAACTTGCGGTACTCAGGTCTAAAATCATGACCCCATTCTGAAATACAATGAGCTTCATCAATAGCATAAAAAGAGATTTGTATCTGTTTCAGAAATAGAATATTGTCCTCTTTGGTAAGAGACTCCGGCGCCATGTATAGCAATTTGGTCTTCCCTGCAAGCAAATCAGAACGTACCTGATTCATCTCAGCTTTGGAGAGGGAAGAGTTCATAACATGTGCTATGGCAGTTTCCGAACCAAAATTGCGGATCATGTCCACCTGGTTTTTCATCAACGCAATCAACGGAGAGACAACTATAGCAGTACCTGGTTTAGCTATAGCAGGCAGCTGATAGCACAAAGATTTCCCTCCACCTGTGGGCATTACAACAAAACTATCGTTTCCTGCCATGAGGTTGTTGATGATAATTTCCTGATTTCCCTTAAATTTTGAAAAGCCAAAGAAGCTCTTTAATAAGGATTTCAGAACATATGTCTCATTATTTATACTTTCCATATAACGCGGTAATATAAATTTATATCGTACTTTTGGACAATTAATTATTACTCGCAAAATGATTAATTCCGATGAGTCTGTTTCATTGAACCATTACAAATATATTAATAATATTTTACAACAGCGCAAAAAATATTTTTAAAAAATTGAAAATATCTGAAAAAATTCGCCATACTGCCCTTGAAACCATTATTACAGAAAGTAAAGCGGCTGAGGCTTTAACAAATTCCGTGAACCAGGATTTTATTGATGCAGTTGAAATTATTTACAAAACGCAGGGCAGAGTCATCATTACCGGCATTGGAAAAAGTGCACATATTGCCTCCAAAATTGTTGCAACGCTGAACTCAACAGGTACCCCGGCCATTTTTATGCACGCTGCCGATGCCATTCACGGCGACCTTGGGATTGTAAGAGAGGATGATGTGGTGATTGCCATTTCAAAGAGTGGCGAAACACCGGAGATTAAAGTTTTGGTTCCTCTCATCAAATCACGGGGAAACCACCTGATTGCCATTGTGGGAAATATTGATTCCTATCTGGCTTTGCAGTCGGATAAAGTACTGAACGTAACCGTTGAAAAAGAGGCCTGCCCCAACAATCTGATTCCAACTTCCAGTACAACAGCCCAACTGGTAATGGGTGATGCACTGGCTGTGAGTCTGCTTGAATTGAGGGGGTTTTCTTCCGGCGATTTTGCAAAAATCCATCCCGGTGGGACACTGGGCAAACGATTGTATCTGCGCGTTGCTGACCTCTTTATACAAAATCAGATTCCAAAAGTCAATATTGATGAGACTATGGAAAATATTATTCTTGAAATATCTTCCAAACGGCTCGGCGCAACAGCTGTTTTGCAAGACCGGAAACTCGTGGGGGTCATCACCGATGGCGATTTGCGTCGGATGCTGGGAAAACATTCCGACTTCAAAACACTAAAAGCTGCTGATATTATGAACACTCATCCTAAAACCATTCAGAAAAACCAGCTGGCCGTGGACGCTCTCGGAATTATGAAAGAAAATAACATTACCCAACTTCCTGTTCTCGATGGCGAAAAATATGTAGGAGTTGTACATTTGCACGACATTCTTAAAGAAGGAATTTTGTGATGAGAGCAGACAAGCCCAACGACTTTAAAGCTTACCGGGAAGCTATGAATAAGGAAATTCTGGCTGCTCCCAACAATAAAATTATTAAGCGGCTTTTTAATGTTGACACCAACGCATACCGGTCCGGAGCACTGAACGAAAAAATCAAGGAGATGTTAGGACTAATAGCCTCTATGGTGCTGAAATGTGATGATTGTATTTATTATCACCTGAAGAACTGCTTTGAGAAAGGGGTTACTACCGAAGAACTTATGGAGATTTTTGGTATTGCCAACCTCGTGGGAGGAACCATAGTCGTTCCCCACACACGGAGAGCTATGGAATTTTGGAGCTTTCTGCTTGAAAAACAGGGAAACGAGGAGTAGTGTTATGAAACTTTGGACAAAAGATTTGGTGAAAAAATACCGCCAGCGGACGGTTGTAAAAAAAGTTTCTATTGAGGTAAACCAAGGTGAAATCATTGGCTTGCTGGGCCCCAACGGCGCTGGGAAAACCACTACGTTTTACATGATGACAGGATTGATAAAACCTTACGAAGGGCAGGTTTTTCTCGATGATTTGGAAATTACCGGATTGCCTATGTATAAACGGGCAAAGCTTGGAATCGGTTATCTGGCTCAGGAAGCCTCTATTTTCAGGCAGCTAAGTGTGGAAAATAACATCAGAGCGGTGATGGAATTCACCAGTTTTACCAAAAAGCAGCAGAAAGAACGTCTTGAATCATTGTTGGAAGAGTTTGGCTTGCAGCGTATTCGCAAAAGTCTCGGTATTCAACTTTCGGGAGGCGAACGACGCCGCGTGGAGATTGCCCGTGCTTTGTCGGTTAACCCAAAGTTTCTTTTGCTGGACGAACCTTTTGCCGGTGTTGACCCTATTGCAGTTGAAGATATCCAAAACATTGTTGCCAAATTAAAAACTAAAAATATCGGCATTCTGATTACCGACCACAATGTACACGAGACACTGTCAATTACTGATCGCTCTTATTTGCTTTTTGAAGGTTCTGTAATGAAATATGGTACCTCCGAAGACCTTGCCAATGACAAGCAGGTGCGCAAAGTATATCTCGGCCAAAACTTTGAACTACGAAAAAAAAATCCTATAAAAAAAGAATAAAAGAAACTTAACCCTGAATATCGGTCAGATACACTATTAACGACAAAAACAGATAAAGCAGAACAATAAAAGGAATAGCAACTGCCTGCAACCATACAACCAGTACCAGCGCTACTGTGAGGAAAACATATTTAATACTGTTTTCTCTCCATCCGTATGATTTGAATTTTAGTGAAAACATGGGGAAAGTTGAAACCAGTAACAGCGAGCCAAAAACAGCTACTGTAAGCAGAAAATAGGAGTTGGTAAATACCATGTACCAAAAATCCTGTAAAAGATACAGTTCCTGACGAATCAGAGGCAACGAAGCAATTAGTATTGCCAACGCCGGGGTGGGTAAACCTTTGAACGAAGTGCTTTGTGCTTCATCAATGTTGAATTTTGCCAGTCGCAACGCCGACATCCAGGGAACCATTATGGCAAGAAACGGGATGAAATCAATGCCTGTTGCTACCGGGTTTCCATGGCTGATAAGTATCAGGTGGTACAGAATAAACCCCGGCGCAACCCCGAACGTAACCATGTCAGACAACGAATCAAGTTGTAAGCCGATGTCCGATTTAACATGAAGTAATCGTGCGGAAAAACCATCAAAAAAATCAAAAATAGCACCAGCAAATATGAAAATACCGGCAAGTGCTAAATCCGATGGTGTTCCTTTTACTCCAAAATATATGGAAATAATGCCCGAAGTCAGGTTCAGTAGTGTGATGCTGTTGGGAATATGATTTTTTAATGCCATACCAATTATTTTTATCCAAAACTACAAAGAAAACAATTCGGATACATTATTAATTGGATGCCAACCATCCGTTCGCTCCTATGTACATGGTTTTTTCTGCTGTACCGATTGCCGGAAAAAGGAACAACGCCCCCACTCCTATCATAAAAGGAACGCAAATAAGACCGGAATAATTATTGTCTTTTCCTTGCCGCAGGAACCAACTCCGCAAACAATCTAATGAAAATAGTTCGGTAATTGATTCAAATGATGACAATTAACGCCGACTAAAAATAAGGCATTCCCCCCGAAAAACCAACCTGACCTAATGGAATTTATGCTATTTTTGTGAAAGTTTTCACATGGACAAATACAGATGAAAATGATAAAAAAATTAAATGAACTTTTTTCTGTGCTAAAAGCACAAAAAAGTAAACGGCTTGTGGTAGCCTATGCCCACGATGCTCATACCATTGGCGCTGTCAGCCGCGCTGTGGATATGGGGATTATTGAGGCCACACTGGTTGGAGACAAAGAAATTATTACCGAAACCTGTGCACGGGAAAATATTGACATCTACAAATTTAAGATTGTACACGAACCTGAAGAAATGCAGGCTGCCAGCCGGGCTGTATCGCTCATCAACGATGGCAGCGGTGACTTGCTTATGAAAGGGCTGGTGAGTACTGACAAATACATGCGTGCCATTCTGAACAAGGAAAACGGACTGATGATCCCCGGAGCCATTCTCAGCCATGTGACAGTAATGGAAAATCCTAATTACTATAAATTATTGATTTTTGGTGATGTAGCTATTATTCCATTGCCTGAGCTGAAAGAGAAAATTGCCATCACCAACTATCTTATCAGCGTGGCGCATGCTCTTGGAAATACCTTGCCCAAAGTAGCTGTGCTGGCAGCTACCGAACAGGTCATGCCCAAAATGCCTGCCTGTACAGATGCCGCCCTCATTTCGAAAATGACCGACCGTGGGCAAATAAAAGGGGCGTTGGTGGAAGGACCGCTCGCTTTGGATGTGGCCATTGACAAGGAGAGTGCTGATATTAAAAATATAGACAGTCCGGTAGCCGGCGATGCTGATTGCCTGGTTTTTCCAAATATTGAGTCGGGCAACGTGTTTTACAAAACCAATACCAAGCTGGCCAAAGGCGAGCAGGGAGCCATTGTTGTGGGAGCCAAAGTACCCGCCGTGCTCTCATCGCGGGGCGACAGCATAGAGACAAAACTTTACTCCATCGCCCTCGCCGCCATTTCAGCCGAATAATAGTTGCCACCCAAAAACCACCGCATAAATCGCCAAAGATTATGAACGAAGAAATCAGGATATTGGCCATTAATCCGGGCTCTACATCAACAAAAATTGCAGTATATATTGGAACTAATCCTGTTTTTATCCAAACTATCCGCCATTCGGCGGATGATTTGGCCCCATTCAAAATTATAACTGAACAGTTTAAGTTTCGTAAACAACTCATCCTCAAAGAACTGAAATCGGCAGATATCCGGCTGGACCTGATAAGAGTGGTGATGGGGCGTGGAGGACTGCTTGAGCCGGTGGAATCGGGCGTTTTCGAAGTGAACCAAAAGATGCTGGAAGATTTGCGAACCTGCAAATATGGCGAACATGCCAGCAACCTCGGCGGACTTATTGCCCACAATATAGCCCGTTCGCTGCCCAACGCCAAAGCCTATATTACCAATCCCGTTGTGGTGGATGAGCTGGATGAACTGGCCCGCATTTCCGGGCATCCGCTTTTACCACGGCGCTCCATTTTTCATGCGCTAAATCAGAAAGCCGTCGCCCGCCAGCATGCCAAATCCATTCTCCGCAAATACGAAAATATGAATCTGATTGTGGTACACCTTGGTGGCGGCATTACCGTAGGCGCACACAAAAAAGGCCGTGTAGTAGACGTTAATCAGGGACTCGACGGCGATGGACCGTTTTCGCCCGAACGTTCAGGCACACTACCGGTAGGCGATTTGGCAAGACTTTGTTACAGCGGCAAGTACACCCTACAACAGGTGGAAAAAATGATTAAGGGCGAAGGCGGCCTGGTAGCTTATCTCGGAACCAACAGCGCTTATGAAACAGAACAACACGTCGCTGCCGGCAACAAAAAAGCCAGGCTGATTTACAACGCCATGGCTTATCAGGTTGCTAAAGAGGTGGGCGCTATGGGCGCTGTATTGAAATACGAGATTGATGGCATCCTCATCACCGGCGGTATTGCGCACGACAAGTATTTCGTTAACCAGATCATCTCCTACATACATCGGCTGGCACCTGTTCATGTTTATCCCGGCGAAGACGAAATGAAAGCCCTTGCCATGAATGGTTTACGTGTGATAAAAGGCGCTGTTGTCGCTAAAGTCTATCCTGAATCTAAAGACTCTTAACCATTTCAGGTATCACGGATTCTGAAATTCACATTCGTATGTGGTATTTGCCCGTCCACTTCCTTTTGACGAAAGACAACCACATTACAAATCCTAAGAATAATACGCCCTCATTTCAAACACGGATATGCCAAGTGTATGTTGGCAATACAAAGAACTGGTTTACAAAGAAAAAGAGAGCTATCCGGTTTCTGTCATTTTTATTTGTATTTTCCCACTTATATTTGTAACGTCGATTTATTAAAGGCCGGCTGTCTTTTCAAATATTAAAAGGAAAAAAATGAAAACTTACAACGCCTATTTTTTCGTTTCGGAAAATGCTGAATATAGAACATTTTTAAATTTTGTAAAGAGTTCGGGTTTAAAGATACAGACAAAAGTTTCCATCTCATTCTCCCCAAAAGAAGCTGTTTCGGCCGATATTATTTTTGTCGATGAAAAAACGGCCAGCCTCCATGGTGTGGCTTTGTCAGATATTAAAACAAAAAATCTGTACTTTTTACCTGTTTTGCTTCTCACTTCCAGGGAAACAGAGGCTGACAAAAGTCTGCCGGCCTGCATTGATGACGTTATTTTCACATCCTTCTCACAAACAGAATGGAAAAGAAGGATTGCTACTTACCTGCATATTCGTGAGGAAGAAATTAAGAGCCTGGACAGCGAAGATAATGAATTTAAAACGCTGTTTACGGAAAGCCATTCCATCATGTTTCTGATTGATCCTGAGAACGGCCATATTGAAGATGCCAACCTCGCTGCCTGCCGGTTTTATGGCTACACACACAGAGAAATGACAAGTATGAGAATTCAGCAAATCAATATACTGAAAGAGGATCAGGTGAGTCAGAATTTAACAAATGCCGGCCTGGACAAAAAGAATCATTTTGTTTCTGAACACCGTCTTGCCGATGGAAGTATCAAGACCATGGAGATTTACAGCGGAAAGGTAAATCACAAAGGGAAACCAATGCTTTACTCTGTTGTTCACGATATTACCGAAGCAAAGAAAACGGAAAGACTCCTTCGTGAAAGCGAAGAAAAGTACCGCTCTATTTTTAAAACCAGTTCTGATTTATTAGCGATCACCGAATTTATTTCGGGAAAATATTTAGAAACTAATGACAGTTTTAAAGGAATATTAGGCTATACAAAAGAAGATTTGCTGGGAAAAACTTCTCTGGAGTTAAAAATCTGGGTGAATCCTGACGAGCGCAATAAAATGATAAATACTCTCAGAAAAAAGGGTTTTGTCAAAGATATGGAAGCTCACTTACGGACTAAGGGAGGACATATTATTACCGGGCTGCTTTCTGCACAGTTGATTACACTGCAAGAGAATGATTATATTATAAGTGAAATCCGTGACATTACGTATCTGAAAAAAGCAGAGGAAGCATTGAAAGAGAGTCGCCAACTATTTGAGACATTGGCCAATAACTCGCCTACGGGTGTTTTCAGAACAGATGCTAAAGGCAAAACTACTTATGTAAATCCTCGATGGACTGAGATAACGGGAGTCTCGTTCAAAAAATCCACGAGCAAAGGCTGGACTGATATTTTGCCTCCAAATGAAAAAGAGGAGCTATTGGAACGGTGGACGAACAATATGGCCTCAAAAATCTTTTCCAAAGAGATGCTTCGTATTAAAAGAGATGATGGAACTGTCCGTTGGGTACTCGGCCATGCTATTCCCGAAATTCATAACGGTAAGTTTATGGGGTATGTGGGAACAATTACAGACATCACCGATTTGGTTAACACCGAACAGGCTCTTCGCGAAAGCGAAAACAAATACCGGTCGCTGACAGAGACTTCTTCCGACCTTATTCTGACTTTTGACATCAATGGAAGGCTGACCTATCTCAGCCCTGTTGTCGAAAAAATTACCGGGTATTCGGTCGATGATGTACTCCTCAAAAACTTCTGGGAATTCATTGCACCTGAGTATGTTGAGCCAACTATTAAAAAATTTAAAGAGGGCATCTCAGGAGAATATGTTCCGCTTTACGAAATAGAAATAATGAATAAAAGCGGGAAAAGAATTCCTGTGGAGTTGAATGTTACCTCACTACACGATGCTGATGGAAATACCATAGGCCGGCTGGCCGTTGCCCGCGACATAACTGATCGTAAAAAGGCTGAAAATGCACTGAAAGAAAGCGAATCCCGGTTAAAAAGATTCTCACAAATCACCAAAGAAGGAATTATTATACATAAAAATGGAATTATTGTAGATGCCAATCAGGCCATCCTCCACATGTTAGACTATTCGGCGGAAGAACTTATTGGCCAAGGCATCATCCGTAAACTGGCGCATCCGAAATACTATCAAATTATTAAAAAAAATATTAAAAAAGAATATGTAAAGTCGTATGACATAGAGATATTCAAAAAAGACGGGACAATACTTCCGGTAGAAGTTGCAGGAATTAACTATACAGACATCGATGGGGAGGCTTTGCGTGCCGTAGTCTTCCGGGATATCACCCAGCGACGTGAGATGGAAAAAGCTTTGCGTGAAAGCGAAAA
>CAYLSW010000047.1:0-11875 GCA_964386145.1 uncultured Lentimicrobiaceae bacterium
ACAAGAAGTCACAGCTATCTTGAGGATTTGGGGCGAAAAAAGCATCGAACCGAAAGGCTCAGCAGCCATCTTGAGGGGTTGGGAAACCGTGGTAAAATCGGTACTTTGATTTTGAAGGAGGTACGCCTGCTGTTGCGAAACAAACGGTCAAAACAAATGCTGCTTTTCGCCATTCCCCTGTTTCTACTTTACGGACTGTTTTTCTATACCGATCCCAAAAATTTGAGTCATGCCATATTGCTTGACTTTGTGGGGGTATTTATTTCAGGTGGCTTTTTGATAGCTTACGGGCAATATATTTTGGCATGGGAGAGCCGCCATTTCGATTTTATCCTCACCGCAAATATCAAAACAAATGAGTTTTTCAGAGCAAAATATTACCTAATGACTATTCCTACATTGTTGTTTTTCATTCTGACAATTCCTTACGTTTATTTCGGCACGAAAGTGTTGGCTGTCAACTCAGTTATGCTTCTTTATAACGTAGGAATCAATGCTCCCCTGTTGTTGTTTCTTGCCTCTTTTAACAGGAAACGTATGGAACTCGACCGTGGTCAGATGATGAACTATCAGGGCGTTGGCATCAACAATTTTATTAATATTATTCCTTTAATAGCTGTACCCGTTTTGCTGGATGTGTTGTTTACTGCCTTTTTTGGTCATACCTCTTCCTTATGGATTATTGCCTTGTTGGGCGCTTCCGGCATCTTCTTTCACCGTCAGCTGATACAAATGGCTGCAAAGTTTTTCATAAAAAACAGATACAAAATTGCTGAAGGATATAGGAGCAGTTGACCCTTGCAAAAGCGAATATTATTGATAATAAAGAATTTATTTAGCCATTATAATAAAGTATCCGAATTATGATAAAAGTAGAAAATCTGAAAAAGAGTTACAACGGCCGTACCGTGTTGAACATCCCTGATATTTCCATTGAGAAGGGTGAAAGTTTTGGCCTTGTGGGCAATAATGGAGCGGGGAAAACCACTTTTTTCCGGCTGATTCTTGATCTAATCCGTGCGGATAGCGGACGTGTTTTGTCCCTCGGCAATGATGTTTCCAAAAGTGAAGACTGGAAATCATACACCGGCTCCTATCTTGACGAAGGATTCCTGATTGACTATCTCACACCTCGGGAGTATTTTCTGTTTGTAGGGAAGCTTAACGGAATGAGTCCCGGAGATGTTGAGCAGTTTACCGAAAAGATGAACTCTTTTTTTGGCGGGAATATTCTTGAAGAGAAAAATTATCTTCGTGAATTGTCCAAAGGAACTCAGAAAAAGATTGGAATAGCTGTTGCTTTGATGATTGAACCGGAAGTATTGCTGCTGGATGAGCCTTTCTCCAATCTTGATCCGACTTCCCAGTTCCAGTTGAAAAAAATGCTGAAAGACCTGCAAGGAGAGAAAAACAGGTGTATGCTTATTTCTTCTCACGATTTGAATCATGTTACAGAAGTCTGCGGACGTATTGTTGTGCTGCATGAAGGCGAAATTGTCCATGATATGGAAACCAACGAAAATACACTTAAAGAATTGGAAGCTTTTTTCGCCGTGAAAGGGGACTGAGATAAACCATGTTTCCTCCCGCTTCAGGCGCCTATGTTTAAAATAGTTTACGCATCACTCGGGATAAATCAGGGTGTTTTCATTTTCCGTTTTTTTCCGGTTGCTGGCTTTTTACTACTTTTGCCACGCATGGATGACTTCCGCAAAAATATAGAAAAAGAGCCATTTATTTCGGTGGCAGCCGTTGGCCGACAAATTGGAATTCCGGTTTATGTCATTGGCGGCTTTGTCCGTGATATGCTCCTTGGGCGCCCTTCCAAAGATGTGGATTTTGTGGTGGCTGGCAGCGGCATTGCTTTTGCCCGCTGTCTTGCAGAATACCTTGGTCGTGGTACTCAAGCCCGTTATTTCAAAAATTTTGGTACGGCAATGCTTCGTTTTAAAGATTGGGAGCTGGAATTCGTTGGCGCCCGCAAGGAGTCGTACCGCAAAAGTTCACGTAAGCCCATTGTGGAAGATGGCACGCTGGAAGATGACCAGCTTCGTCGCGATTTCACTATCAACGCGTTGTCCATTAGCCTGAATGAAAAAGACTTTGGGCAACTTAATGATCCATTTAACGGGCTGAAAGATTTGGAAAGGAAACTTATCCGCACACCTCTTGATGCGGATATAACTTTTTCTGATGACCCGCTACGCATGATGCGGGCTATCCGGTTTGCTACACAGTTGCATTTTACCATTGAGGAAAAGACTTTTGCTGCCATTCGGAGAAACAAAAACAGGATTTCTATTATTTCGAAAGAGCGCGTAATCGATGAATTGAATAGAATTATCCTTGCGGAAAATCCAAGCAGCGGTTTTAAGATGCTGGATGACACCGGGTTACTGAAACAGATATTTCCTGCATTTACTGAGCTTAAAGGTGTGGAGGTGATAAGCGGGAAAGGCCACAAAGACAACTTTTATCACACACTGGAAGTGCTGGATAATGTGGCCAAAGTATCGGACAATCTCTGGTTGCGATGGGCTGCTGTTTTGCACGATATCGCCAAGCCGGTAACCAAACGCTTTGACCCGAAATTGGGTTGGACTTTTCACGGCCATGAGTTCCTTGGGGCAAAAATGGTTCCCGGAATTTTCAAAAAGATGAAACTTCCCGCCAATGAAAAAATGCGGTATGTGCAAAAGCTGGTGCTTCTCCATTTGCGTCCTATTGTGCTGGCACAGGATATTGTTACTGACTCAGCTGTCCGTCGCCTGCTGTACGATGCCGGAGATAATGTTGACGATCTGATGAAACTGAGTACTGCCGATATAACTTCCAAAAATGAAACCAAGGTAAAGCGATACCTGAAGAATTTTGAGCTGGTGCGCCAAAAGCTGAAAGAGGTGGAAGAAAAGGACCGTATTCGTAATTGGCAGCCGCCGGTGACAGGCGAAATTATTATGGAGACTTTCGGACTGAAACCCTCCAGAAAAGTGGGCGACATCAAAACAGCTATCCGCGAAGCCATTTTGGATGGGAAGATACACAATGAATTTGCTGAAGCTTTTGACTATATGCTCAAAACAGGCAAATCCATGGGCTTGCGGGTGGTAAGCCGGAAACATTTCCCCAAATGATAACCGCATATGTGGCTCAGAAAAAAACACTAATAGTAGTTCTGGGGCCTACAGCTTCAGGAAAAACCAATGTGGCCATCCGGCTGGCAAAAGAGCTTCACACGGAAATTATCTCTGCCGATTCCCGTCAGTTTTACAGCGAGATTCCCATTGGTACAGCTGCGCCTACATCCGGACAACTGTCCACGATGCCCCACCATCTTGTTGGAAATTTGTCTCTTAACGATGACTATAATGTATCACTTTTTGAGCAGGAAGTCCTGGCCTTGCTAAAAGATAAATTCCGGATGCATGACCTTATGATTATGACCGGCGGCTCCGGGTTGTACATTGATGCAGTCTGCAAAGGTATTGATACGCTTCCTGACCCTGATCCACTATTGCGGAAAACATTGGAGGAAAGGTATGAGCAGCAGGGTATTGGTGCTTTGCAGGAACAACTAAAAAATCTTGACCCTGAATACTATGCACAGGTGGATATGCAAAATCATAAGCGACTCTTGCGGGCCATTGAAGTCTGTCTGCAAACAGGCCGAAAATATTCAGAATTGCGTTTAAACAAACCTCAAAAGCGGGACTTCAATATATTAAAAATCGGGTTGAATTTACCACGTGAGCAACTGTTTGCCCGTATTAACCGCCGTACGGAAATGATGCTTACCGGCGGATGGCTTGAAGAAGCCCGGCGCGTACTCCCTTTTCGTCAAAAAAATGCCCTCAATACCTTGGGCTACAAAGAGCTGTTTGCTTACTTCGATGGAAAATTAACCTTGGAGGAAACCATTGAAAAAATCAAAACCAACACCCGCCGTTATGCGAAACGTCAGCTCACCTGGTTTAGAAAGGACAAAGAAATTCATTGGTTTTTACCAGAGGATGTGGAAGCCATTTTGCGATTTGTGAAAGAGACATCAGGAGCTTGTGGATAGAGCCGGCTTTGACTTTTCAATGCGGATGGATAGCATTCCGCTGTCCGGAACAGAACATTACCAGCCCTCAGGTCATCGCCATGACGGCAATAATAATTAACCCGCTTCAGGCGTCCACGCCTGAAGATACAAAGTAAGTCCACGCCTGAAGATGCCCTTTGTACCCACGCTAATTTTTTTCACGTAAAGGCGTAAAGATGAAGAGAGCAGAAAAAACAACAGGGCTATTTTTTTACCCTCAACAAACCACATAGAACCAAGGTAAACTATAACCGGCATTCCATAGTCCAATGAGAGGAAAAGAGATCAATTAAATCTTTTATTTACTTCTCTTTTGACTTCTTTTGTCCGTATCAATCGTTTGCGTAACATGGGTTCGCTTTTTTTTGTCTTTGAAAGATTATTTTTTTTCCTGCTTGTTGCATGATCGTAACATGTACGTAATCAATATATTTAGAAGCTGAATTGGTTGTTTGTTATAATTGAATTAACAATGTTGATAGTAAAAAAATTGAGAAAAGGCTTGACTTTCTCAAATAGTTTCTATTTTTACCCCATCAAAATAAGAAAACAGATGAACAGGGTTTTAAATAGAGTTTTTGTCACTATTTCTATTCTCGTGCTTTTGGGTAAAACCCCATAAACCGGAGACCCTATGAATAAGAAAAATACATGATGCTCTCCGGTGATAACCGGGGAGTTTTTTTTTAAATATAAAATTATGGCATATCCGTTAAGAAGTCTTACCTCAACATCCGGGAGAAATATGGCCGGCGCCAGGAGCCTTTGGCGAGCCAATGGCATGCAGGAGAATCAGTTTGGTAAACCTGTTATTGCTATCGTGAACTCTTTCTCACAGTTTGTTCCCGGACACGTACATTTACACGAAGCCGGACAGCACATCAAGAAGCTTATTGAAGCCGAAGGTTGCTTTGCGGCTGAGTTTAACACCATTGCCATTGACGATGGTATTGCCATGGGACACGCCGGGATGCTTTATTCCCTGCCTTCGCGTGATCTGATTGCTGACAGTGTGGAATATGTCTGCAACGCCCACACGGTGGATGCCATGATTTGCATCAGCAATTGTGATAAGATTACGCCGGGCATGATGATGGCGGCCATGCGGCTGAACATTCCTGCTGTTTTTGTTTCTGGCGGCCCTATGGAGGCCGGCAGCCGGAATGGGAAGAACTATGACCTTGTGGATGCCATGGTTCTTGCTGCCGATGAGTCGGTGAGCGATGAAGAACTGTATGAAGTGGAGAAAATAGCCTGTCCCACCTGTGGCTCCTGCGCGGGCATGTTTACTGCCAACTCCATGAACTGTCTGAACGAGGCGCTGGGACTGGCACTTCCCGGAAACGGCACAGTGGTGGCTACGCATAAAAACAGAGAGGTTATGCTTGAAAAAGCCGCCAAACTGATTGTGGAGAATACTTTCCGTTATTATCGCGAAGGCGACGACAGCATTCTGCCGCGTTCCATTGCGACACGTGAGGCTTTTATGAATGCCATGGCAGTGGATATTGCCATGGGTGGCTCCACTAACACGGTTTTGCATCTATTGGCTATTGCCCACGAAGCAGAGGTGGATTTTGATATGCAAGACATTGACGCGCTGTCACGAAAGGTTCCCAACCTTTGTAAAGTTTCGCCCAGTTCGCACTACCACATGCAGGACATTAACCGTGCCGGTGGTGTTTTGGGTATTATGGGTGAGTTGGAAAAAGTCGGACTGCTGGACACTTCCGTGAAAAGAGTGGATACGCCAGATGTGAAAGCGGCCATTGATATATTCGACATTAACCGCAATACCCATACGGCTGAAGCCGATGAAATTTATTCCAGTGCACCTGCTTTTGTCCCCAACCTGCGGATGGCTTCGCAAAACAACCATTTCAAAACATTGGATTTGGACAGGATAGAAGGCTGTATTCGCGATGTGCAACATGCTTATAGTCAGGATGGTGGTCTGGTAATTCTGTTTGGAAACATCGCCCGTACGGGATGTATTGTGAAAACAGCCGGTGTAATACCCTCCATGTTTACTTTTAGCGGGAAAGCCAAAGTATTTGAGTCGCAGGAAGATGCTGTGGAAGGTATCCTGGGTGGAAAAGTGGAAAAAGGAGATGTGGTGGTGATCCGCTACGAAGGCCCCAAAGGCGGGCCGGGCATGCAGGAGATGCTCTATCCTACCTCTTACCTAAAATCGAAAGTGCTGGACAAAGATTGTGCCCTGATTACCGATGGACGGTTCTCCGGTGGCACTTCCGGATTATCCGTTGGCCATATTTCTCCTGAGGCTGCTGCCGGTGGCGAAATTGCCCTTATTGAAGATGGTGATATCATTGATTTTGATATTGCTGAAAGGAAGATTCATTTGCAGGTAACAGAAGAAGAATTGAGAATAAGGAAAAAGAAACAGCTTGCCCGGGGGGACAAGACCTATTCCCCGTTAAACCGTAACCGAAACATTCCGGCTTCTCTGAAAGCCTACGCCAGTTTGGTTAGCTCTGCTGACAAAGGCGCTGTCAGAATTATATAAAATATCATTTCAACACAAAATACTTATTGATAATCGTTGGCTTATGAAACAGGTGAAACAGATAGAAACCATGAAAGGTGCACGGGCCGTGGTGCAGTCGCTTCTTGAAGAAGGTGTGGATACAATTTTCGGCTATCCCGGTGGGGCTATTATGCCCATTTATGACGAACTCCTCGAAGAAGAAAAAAAAATAAAGCATATTCTTACCCGGCATGAACAGGGCGCTGCCCATGCCGCTCAGGCTTATGCACAGGTTAGTGGCAAAACGGCGGTCTGTTTTGCCACTTCCGGTCCCGGTGCCACCAATCTTGTCACAGGCATTGCCAATGCCTACCTTGATTCCATACCGGTAGTTTTTATAACGGCACAGGTAGCTTCTAACCTGATTGGCAGTGCTGCTTTTCAGGAAACCGATATACTCGGTATATCCACTCCGGTAACAAAGTGGAATTATCAGGTAAGAAAAGCTGAAGAAATTCCCAATATTATTGCCAAAGCATTTTTTATTGCCGGCACAGGAAGACCCGGTCCGGTATTAATTGACATTACCAAAGATGCTTTGCTGGATTCGGTTGACTTTTTTTACGAAAAATGTACCTGGATTCGTAGCTATAACCCCAAACTGGTGCATATGAAAGACTCCATTGTCCGGGAGGCTGCTGCACTGATAAACCAGGCACAAAAGCCGATGATATTGGCCGGACATGGTGTGCTGATTGCCAAAGCCGAAAAAGAGCTGATGTCGCTGGCAGAGATAACGGAAACCCCTGTGGCGACTACTTTGCTTGGATTGTCGGCTTTTCCTTCCGACCATCCTCTTTTTGTAGGTTTCCTCGGTATGCATGGGAGTTACAGCTCCAATGTGAATACCAATGAAGCCGACCTGCTCATTGCCATTGGCATGCGTTTCGATGACCGGGTTACCGGAAAGCTTTCTGAATATGCCAGGCAGGCAAAGATTATCCATATTGAAATTGACAAGGCTGAAATTAACAAAAACGTTCATGCTGATGTTGAGATACTTGCTGATGCCAGGGAGGCACTAATAAAGCTGTTACCGCTGATTACAGAAAACAAACATGAAACCTGGCTGCAAAGTTTCAGGACGCTTGATGAAAAAGAGCAACAAGTGGTTGTAGAAAAAGAAACCAGACCGGAAAATGGAAAAATCAGAATGGGGGAGGTAGTTCGATTGGTTTCTGAGAAAACAAAGGGCAATGCCAATGTTATAACCGATGTGGGACAACACCAAATGGCTGCTGCACGTTATTATAGTTTCAAACGTCCTAACAGCCTGATTACTTCAGGTGGAATGGGAACCATGGGATTCGGCCTGCCTGCTGCCATTGGAACCAAAATTGCCATGCCCGATAAAGAAGCTGTTCTTTTTGTGGGCGATGGCGGCTTTCAGATGACTATTCAGGAACTGGGGACAATTTTGCAATACAAAACGGCTGTGAAAATTGTTTTGCTCAACAACAACTTTCTTGGGATGGTACGCCAATGGCAGGATCTGTTTTACAACAAAAGATATGCTTCCACCGAGCTTGTCAATCCGGATTTCGTTAAGATTGCCGAAGGATTTAATATCCCTGGTAAGTGTGTAAGCGACCGGAAAGACCTTGATGCTGCCGTGGATGAAATGTTGGCTTCCGATACAGCTTATCTGCTGGAAGTTGCCATCGAAAAAGAAGGAAATATCTTTCCCATGATAGAACCTGGCAAATCTGTTTCCGAAGTTATTCTTGAATCCCATAATCATTAAGTATTCCCATTATGAAAAAAGAATTCACCATTTCCCTGTTTACGGAAAACCATATCGGAGTGTTGAACCAGGTGACCGTGATATTGACGCGAAGGCAAATCAATATTGAAAGTATTACCGCCTCCGAATCGGCTGTTAAGGGTGTCCATCTCATTACCCTTGTTGTGTTTACAACAGATGAGATGGTGCAAAAAGTAGCCGGCCAAATGGAAAAACTGATTGATATGCTGAAAGTATTTGTTCACACCGGCGAAGATATTATCCATGAGGAAGTGGCGCTATATAAAGTGCGTACCGATGAGCTGATGGCAAGCAACAAAATAGAACAGATTGTCAGGAAAAATCATGCTCACTTTCTGGAGATTACCCCGGAATATGTGGTAATAGAACGAACCGGACATAAAGAGGAAACCAGTGAGTTGTTTGACAAACTGCATCCATACGGCGTTTTGCAGTTTGCCCGGTCAGGAAGAGTGGCTATCACCAAGCAAATCAAAGAGCTGGTGCAGTATCTTGAGGAGATGGATGCTGAACGAAATAAATAGTAGGCCTTTACAAAAAACAAATCACAATTCATCAAATGACAAATAAACCACAATTTTCAAAAATCTGTATGAAAAAATTTAGTATTTCTTTCATTCGGTCATCCGGGTTTATTTGTTTTTTAATTTGAGTTTTGATATTTATCAGATTTATAAACGTTAAACAATAAATAATTACCTATGGCAAAAATTAATTTTGGCGGCGTGGTTGAAAACGTCGTTACACGTGAGGAGTTTCCTCTGGAAAAAGCTCGCGAAGTATTAAAAGATGAAACCATTGCTGTCCTTGGCTATGGTGTTCAGGGTCCCGGGCAATCTCTTAACCTGAAAGACAACGGGTTCAATGTGATTGTGGGTCAGCGAAAAAATTCTCCTACCTGGAGTAAAGCAGTGAAAGATGGCTGGGTAGAGGGAAAAGACCTGTTTGAAATTGAGGAGGCTTGCAAAAGAGCTACCATTATTCAATATCTGCTTTCGGATGCCGGTCAGATTGCCCAATGGCCGACAGTGAAAAAACACCTTACTCCCGGAAAAGCACTTTATTTTTCCCATGGCTTTGGGATTACTTTTAACGAACAGACCAGCATTGTTCCCCCCAAAGACGTGGATGTTATCCTGATTGCTCCCAAAGGATCGGGAACCTCGCTAAGGCGACTTTTTGTGGCTGGCAAAGGACTGAATTCCAGTTATGCCGTTTTTCAGGATGCTACCGGAAGAGCCAAAGAGCGGGTGCTGGCACTTGGTGTGGGAGTTGGCTCCGGCTACCTGTTTGAAACCGATTTCAAAAAAGAAGTTTACAGCGACCTTACCGGTGAACGCGGCGTGCTGATGGGCGCCATTGCCGGAATCATGGAGGCGCAGTACAATAAGTTGCGCTCCAAAGGCCATTCTCCTTCGGAAGCTTTCAACGAAACCGTGGAAGAACTTACCCAAAGTCTGCTGCCACTCGTGGGCGAAAACGGCATGGATTGGATGTATGCCAATACTTCTACCACGGCACAAAGAGGAGCACTTGACTGGAAAAACCGTTTTCGCGATGCTGTGGCCCCGCTGTTCGATGAACTTTATGAAAGTGTGGCCAGCGGCAACGAAGCCCGGATAACCATCGAAGCCAACCGTCAGCCTGATTATCGTGTGAAACTGGAAAAAGAGCTGGCAGA
Source organism: uncultured Lentimicrobiaceae bacterium (assembly GCA_964386145.1). Classification (GTDB taxonomy): domain Bacteria; phylum Bacteroidota; class Bacteroidia; order Bacteroidales; family F082; genus Sulfidibacterium. Next base: position 10,079 of record CAYLSW010000047.1, read on the forward strand.
AATTCGTGAATCGGAAATGTGGAAAACCGGTGCTACAGTTCGTAAACTGCGTCCGGAAAACAGTTAGCATGTGACTATTCTTACAATAAAAACCCTGAAAATTGTTGATTTTCAGGGTTTTTTTTAAAAGGCACTTGTCCGGATTGCCTTCTTGGACAGGACTCATTTCATGGTAAAATTGAAATACATATCTTTGGGAAAAATGAATTGGTTATGAAAAAAGCGGGGACATTTTTGCTGGTTGCAGGTGTGGTTTTTCTGTTTTCATGCAATAATCATCGTTCCGGATACAAAAAGAACAGTGCTAATATTGTTTCTAAAACTGTTGTCAGGCATCCCCTGGTTGTAATGAAAACGAAATTTGGAATAATTACGGCTGAATTATATCCTGAGAAAGCCCCACTGACAGTCGCTAACTTTGAGCGCTATATTCGTGAAAACAGGTTGAAAGATGCTGTTTTTTACCGGACAGTAACCATGAAAAACCAGCCCGGAAAAAAAGTAAAGATACAGGTTATCCAGGGTGGTCTTTTCAGGGAAAATTATCCTGCCATGCTTCCGCCTATAAAACTCGAAACCACGAAACAGACAGGGTTGCATCATTTGAATGGTACGCTTTCTATGGCACGTGGCAAGCCCAACTCGGCCACGAGTGAGTTTTTTATCTGTATTGGCAACCAGCCTTCGCTGGACTATGGAGGCAAACGTAATCCTGATGGACAGGGCTTTGCAGCCTTCGGACGGGTTATCAAAGGCATGGATGTGGTAAGGAAAATCCAGCGGCAACCTTCTAAGCATCAGATGCTGACCCCACAGGTGAAAATTGATACAGTCTATTTGGAAGAAGCCAAATAGAGTCTTTCCATAAAGTCAGGTGTCTGAGCTAGGATGTTCAAGAACGAGCGTAACGAAGTTATTGGACATTATACACAGTATCTAAATAGCGGCTCAAAGATTCAAACTGTACTGAATTGTTATGCTTCTAAGCGGTTCTGCTTTCAACGGACGCAACGAATACATTCTGTTGGTTACGTTGTTGCTGAGCACCGAAATTTTACTGCTCCTGCTTAGCTCATAGCTCACCCGAACATCCCATATCATGTTGCCGTTGTTGTGATGATAATAGTAATTACGGTATAAAATGGCTTGCAAGGTGCCTCCTGTGGCGAGGGTGGCATTTTCAAAATCGAAAATAGCTTTGTCGAGGTTAACAATCTTGCTGAAATAACGCATGGAAGTTCCTACAGCAAACCGATGGATATCCAACTCCAAATCCAGTTTGGCAGTATGTAAAAAGCGATATTTCAGAATGTGTGATTTAGGGTTTACGCTGGTAGTATTATAAGAGAAGGCAGTTTGCCCTCCAGGGTTAAAGTCGTGGGTGAATACCATGTTGGGTTCCAGCGCCACAGGACGGACATAAGTATAGCCGGCCATGATGTTTAAAACAACGTGTTTGCTGAAAAAGGCTTTTCCGGTGAACGAGATATCAACCCCGGTTACACGTGACGGGCCTGTATTCACAAACTTGAAACCGGCATAAGCATAGGAGTATGTGGAATCCCAAAATCCAAACAGATATTCTACTGTGTTTTTATACTCCTGGTAAAAGAGAGCCACATCCGCGTAACCCTGGAATTTTTTCAGCTTAATAGCTTGCTTAACACCAATTTCCGCATTCCAGCTTGACTCGGGTTGCAGATTTGGATTGTCAAAAACACCAAAAGTTCCGAACTTTGTCCGGATATACCGCTCGGCAATGGTGGGAAACCGGTATCCCATGCCAATGGAAGCCCG
>CAYLSW010000048.1:0-11859 GCA_964386145.1 uncultured Lentimicrobiaceae bacterium
TTCCGCTGCCTTTTTATAAGCTGCCCATTGATTTTTGTAAAAGTTATTGATGCGCTGCATTGTGTTATTTATGATTTGTTCCGACTGTTTAAGTCCCAGCTTTTGGGTTGTATTCAGAGGTTCTCTTTCAGAGATAATACCCTGATAACCACGCAGCTTAGATATTACCAGTTTCGGATTACTGTAAATTCCCTGAATGTCTTTCCTTGGGAAGATGGCATCGTGGATAGCCTTGATGGAATCGCCGGTAATTTTGCTCAGCTTTTTAAAAGCAGCGAAATTTTCCCCTTTCTTTTCGGGTAACAGTTTGTTTACCTCCTTTATGGTTTTTTTGCTTTCTCGTAATCGGTCAATAGCTTCTGCGAGTGACTGCAACTTTTTCAATACGGGTTGTACCAACGCGTAATTGGCTTTCATGGCTTCTGCCGAAAAGTTTTGTCGTGGATCCGACTTCACCGTCAGCATGGTGGAATCAGTATGTCCCTGATAAGAAAATACCAGTTTATAAATTCCGGGAATGATGTATCCGCCACCACCGATTTCATTGGCATGTTTTTTTGGTTTCGGGCTACCGGGAAAGCGATACCCTTTGCGGTCGAGTTTCCAGTAGATGCGGTTGATACCTGTTTTGGGAATGGTAGAAAGTGTCCTGACGACTTCGCCGTTTTCATCAATTACTTTGATGGTTACCTTTTTTACCGGAGGTGTCTTTTGCTTTGGATGTACATTGCCGGGATTTGTTGTTTGCCCGGAATGTCCGTTTTTGGCTAGCACCGATTTTTTAGCCCCTTCTTTTACCGAAAAAGTAAGTTCTGCACCCATGGGTTTGTTTTGCCCGTGAAAATAACCGGCTCCACCGGAAAAGACACCAGGTTCGCTTTTCCAGCTTACTTCATAAGCCACTGGCGGTGTAAAAGCATGGAGGGTATCGTCAAGGAGTTTGGGACCTTTGGCTGCCAGCTCACGTAGCGGACGGATGTCGTCCAAAATGAAAATGGAACGGCCGAAAGTTGCTACCACCAGATCCGCTTCGCGTGGTTGGATGACCATGTCACGGGTGGGGACTCCTGCCGGAAAATTTTTTGTCCAGTGTGTCCAGCTTTTACCACTATCTATGCTGATATACAGGCCGCTGCTCGTGCCGAGAAACATCAGTTTCGGTTCTACCGGATCCTGAAAAAACGATAAAACGTATCCGAAAATATTATCCCTGCTCACCATGTTTTTCCAGCTTTTGCCATAGTTGGTGGTATGGTAGAGGTAGGGTGAAAAGTCGTGCTGGCGGTAATTGTTCATGACCACAAAAGCTTCGCCGGCGTTATAGGTTGAAGGATCAACCTGGGCTGACCAACTTCCTTTTGGAAGGCCCTTCATCTTTTTTACAACATTTTCCCAGTGTTTGCCGTTATCTTTTGTCAGCTGGACATTCCCATCATCTGTTCCAACCCAGATAACACCATCTTTTACAGGACTTGGGCCGATGGCCGTGATGGTTGTATAGTTCTCGGCACCGGTGGCATCGTAAGTTAATCCGCCACTTTGATCCTGCTTTTGTTTAGCAGTATCGTTGGTGGTCAGGTCGGGCGAGATGACTGTCCAGTTGTTGCCGTGGTCGGTAGTATGGAGTAGAAACTGGCTACCGAAATAGAGGCCCTTTTTATTAAAAGGATCTGCTGAGATGGCTGTATTCCAGTTACAGCGCAAAAATTTTCCGTTCGGGAGTATTGGTCTGATACCTTTTGAATAACCTGTTTTTATGTTCACCCGGCCAAGGTGTCCTTTCTGCCACATGGCATAGCTATAGTTGTCGTTGGAAGGGTCCGGAACCACATCGAAGCCATCGCCGCCCATAAGATGTTGCCAGTAGGCATTGATTACACCACCGCGTGCCCACACGTAAGCCGGGCCGCGCCAGGAGCCGTTGTCTTGCATGCCGCCATACACATGATAAGGCAGATCGTTGTCCACATTGACATGATAAAACTGACCCACGGGCAGGTTTTGCACATAACGCCATGTTTTACCCTGATCGTAAGTGATGGCCAGTCCGCCGTCGTTGCCATCCATCATGAATTTCGGATCAACCGGCGATATCCACCACGAGTGATGGTCGGGATGAATGTTGCGGCTGATGAGTGGCTGGAATGTTTTGCCACCATCAATGCTTTGGTTTACACGGGTGAAAAGTGTATAAATGTTATTTTCGTTTTTCGGGTTCACATAAATATTTGAGAAATAGAACGGGCGGTTTCCTATATTTTTGGTAGAACGAAGTTTCCAGGTTTTACCGCCGTCATCAGAGCGATAAAGACCGTTCTTTTTCGATTCCACGAGAGCATAAACCACTTTTGGGTTGCTGGCAGCTACGGCAAGTCCAATGCGTCCAAGTTCCCCTTTAGGCAAACCCTCTTTGGCAGTAATTTTTGTAAAATGGTCGCCGCCATCGTAGGTAACATACAATCCGGATCCGGGACCTCCCGATTTGAAAAACCAGGGCCAGCGACGGAATTGCCACATGGCTACAAATAATTTTTCCGGATTGGAAGGATCCATCACCATGTCGGCTACTCCGGTTTGGCTGTTGACATAAAGAATTTTCTTCCATGTTTTTCCTCCGTCTTCGGTTCGGTACACCCCCCTGTTGCTGCTGGCTCCCCACGGCGAGCCTATGACGCCCGCATAAACCACATCGCTGTTATCAGGACTCACGATGATGCGGTAAATATTCCGGGTTTTTTCCAGCCCCATAAGTTTCCACGTGTCACCGCCATCCAGCGATCGGTAAAGTCCGTAGCCGGACGATAGGGTGTTACGGGGATCGCCTTCGCCGGTTCCCACCCAGATAATATCAGGATTATGCTGGTCGATGGCAATGGCGCCGATGGACATAACTTTCTGTTTGTCAAAGACTGGTTTCCATGAAATTCCCCGGTCGGTAGAACGCCATACACCTCCTGAGGCCGTACCCACAAACATAATACGCGGGTCTTTTTGGTTGACGTCTATGGCGGTAACGCGTCCGCTCATACCGGCCGGGCCGATGTTGCGGAATTTCATTCCGCCGAATTTGGACAGGTCAAGCTGCTGTGCCATTAGTGAAAATGAAAATGTCATAACTAACAACAGCGTGAAACTAAATGTAAATTTTTTCATTTTATCTTGGTATTTGATTAATTACAGTACGACGATAAATGTCGTTTTTTTCCTTTTTTCGAATGAAGAATAATATTAAAATATGGGTGTCTATCCTGTTTTTAACAATATCCTGCCACAGACCACTGCCCTTCTTGCCGGAGGATGTGCCAAAGTTAGAATGGTTGAAAATATCAATAAAAATAAAATGCCGGGATTTTTCAGAAATACATCTTCCGATATCGGAAACAAGAAATTGAACTTTATCGTTTTCCCATTTTGCTGCCGTTTTGATATGGCCGTTAACGAATATAAGTTTTAAGGCATTTCTTATCAGGTTGAACATTACCTGCAAAAGTAACGATATTATTTATATCAATTTTAAATTATTTTTGAACGATGGCTTCATGCAAGATATTTTTGGCTTCTGTCTTTGGTCTGACAGGCTGTTAGTTATTATCAATCAGTGTTTTCTCCGTAAGAAGGCAATAGCACAAAATGATATGAAAAACAGGAAGATTTTTCCCTGAACCTTTTCTGTTGATTCATCGGATACCGATTGGTTAAAATAAAAGGAATCAGGCTGTGTCAGGTACGGGAATAGGTTATTTAGCACCTTTTCTATTCTATTGTGCCAGATTAAATCGCAGGGTAAAACCGCCGCTGGTGGTGGCATTGGCCAGTTGCGATGAGATATAAGGTGCATTTTTATTCATGTTAAAATAGGCCCTGAACTGCAGACTTTGGCTGAGGTTGTAATCGGCGGAGAAGTTGAGCGTAAATTGTTTGGAGCCTGCCGAAACCTGGCTGGAACTTTCGTCTATACGTCGCAGGATGGTTTTATTGTCGCGGATACCCACATCCAGCTTCAGATTGAGGTCGGTGTTGTATTTTCTGCTTTTACCGCCCATAAAATTCTCAACAGAAAATTTCAATCCTTTCAGTCTGTAACTTATTCCCACCAAAATTTCCTTGCTGTCAATTTCTGTGAGCTGGTTGTTCACAAAACTCATGACTACATTTCTTGATTTCTTGTATTCGAGCTTTCCGCCCAGACTGTTTTTCATGGTAAAGTCAATACCAATCAACGGGCTGTATTGCTCGATGAACGAAACAACACCAATATCATATTGGTTAATGAAGTTACTGCTGTTGTTGAAAGTCTTTCCCGGATTTTCAGGGTCGTAAATTACGTTGGTTTTCCAGGCATTAATACTAAGCAACGATCGATAACCATGGCTAATGTTGAAGCCCCTGAAAATATTACCCAAAACTTTGATGTTGGTCAAACCGCTAAAAGTTATTCGCCAGTTTGGCAGTGGAAAAGCAGGGAATGGATTGGAAATGCCAATTTTTTTTACATCTTTTCCGGAGTAGGCCGCAAGGAAAGCATAATACATGACTTGTTGTTGGTTTGCGCTATACCCCAGCGGATAATAGTCACCGGCAACGCTGTCGTAAACATATTGACCTGACCAGTCCGGATTGTTCCGGGCGAGCCGTTCGGCCACCTCTTTCCGTTCGGCCTTGAAACGCTCAAAAGTTGGCGAGAAGTTATCTTTATTACTTTTTTCGAACGAGGTGGCAATAAATGGATAGGAAACGCTGAAATTACCGGCTTCCTGTGGCGTATAATTTACAAAATCATTGGCTGACGGGTCAAAACGATAGTAAGAGGTGTAATTTTTCGAGAAAACGCGGTCGCCGTCAAAATCAATCTTCACAAAATTCAGGATATTGGTATTAATTTTGTACGACATGTGCTCTGTGAGTTTGGTTAAGTACGGCTGATTCAGGATGGTGTCGTAGGTAATCCAACCGTTTCTGGCAGCTTTCAGGCGGATGTCTTTCTGACTGCCGAGTACAAAACCTATTCCCGGTGCACCACTGGTAACATTTATGCCGACGACATCAGGTACGGGAACAAATCCGGACAGTTGAGTACCATCGGAACGCCGATAAACAAAGTTTATCCTTTTTACCAGCATCAAAAAGCGCAAAGCTCCATCTCCTATGGTTTTAACTACACCTGGTCCGGTACGCTTTTTCTTTGTGGTATCTCTGACTGTCGTTGGTTTTTTCTGTTGCCGAAAGTTCATTCTGTTCCGGGGTCTTCCTCTACGGTTTCGCTGGTTCAGTTTTTTCAGATAGGGAACTTTGTTATACAATTTAATAAAATCGGCCCCGGTATTAAACTGAATATTTCTGGCATTTTCCACTGTATTGCCGAACTGTTGTTGAATGGCGACCGGAGAAGCGTTCCAGTTGTATTGCACCTGATAACTTGCCGAGCTGTTCAGCCAGTCGGTTAGCGGGAATTTGGAAAGCGGTAACCGGTAAGTTATTTTTATTGACTGGTTGAAATTTTGCAGTGTTCCCATGGTCATAATTTCATTCCAGACTTCCCGTTTATATTCTTCCCATGCCTGTGTGTTTTTGTCGGGATATATCTGCGGCTCACGTATATAAGCTCTGGCTCCGGCCACATAATCCAGCGAAATTGAGCGAGAAAAATCGTATCTGAAAGAGTAGTCTCTGTTGTATTTCCAGTCGCGTTTGTATGTGGGCCTGGTGATGATGTCTCCAAAACTTTTGATACGGTAAAGCCGGTTGTTAAATATCCTGTTCATACTAAAGCGGAACGAAAAGTTTTTAGGCCAAAGATAAACATTGAAATCCCGAATCCACCTTAACCATGGGGACGAAACGCTTTTGCTTTTGGCAAAAGGTCTGAAATTTTTAGGCCTGGTACTATAATTATAACCTAACCCGCCCTGGTAAGTTTTCAGGCGGTCAGCAGCGATGTCAATGTTTCGATGATAAATTTGTGAGTAGGCAAAAGAGAAATTGAAGTTTTCCAAATCGTAAATCTGTGGTTTTCTGTTTTTCTTTCTCCCTGTGTTAGTGCGCACTTTACGCAAATCCATGATATTGAAGTTTGTTCGCCGTGTGTAGTCAACAGCCATTTCTTTTACAGAATCGCGTTGGGTTTTGTTCGTGTAGGTGTTCAGGTCGTCTTTCAGCCTGGTATCCGGATTTAACGGATTGTATTTTGGTGTGCTAATACCTTTCCCATAATCGAAATGCAGCGGTATTCTCAGTCCTGTTTTTTTAGGAAGCAACTTGCCGAGATCCAGATCGGCGGCAACGGTATAGTTTAAAATATTGTCCTGTGATATAACGTTCAGCTTTTGGTCAAGGTTTCCAAAACCGGCCGAAGTATAAGCACCATTGACCATCACGCGACCAAAATCGGAGAGGTTGGCTTCAAATCTCCCCGTCCCGGCCCAACCTGGTTTTTTGTTGAAATCGGTAAGACGCAGTTCGTCTACCCAAATGATGGCATCTTTCTTTTGTCCGTCGTCATTCAGGTTGGCGCCTTTCCGTTTGGGGTTTCGAACCCCAATCAGAATTCCCTTCACATCGCTGAAACTTGGATTTCCCACCACCGTAATTTTGTTTGCGCCGTCGTAGGTTACAAACGGCCTGTTCAGGTTTACATCGGAATTGGGATCACGCATGGCCACATTACGTTCCTGTTTTGCCTTAACAAGCTTATCCAGCACCAAAACCATTTGGTTTTGTTCCGGCCAGATAGCGTCCGGGTCAGTAGAAGGGGTATACCAGGGTGTAACTTTTAGTGGCATTTCATATTCGTAATAATTTTGCGTAAAGTCTGATCCAATACGAATGAAAACGGTCAGATCGCCGTCTTTCAGGTCTTCGTTGGCCAGCAACTTCTCCGCGTGCACATACATTTTTATTTTTTTGTACTGCCTGAAGTCGAAACTTGTATTTTTGTATGCGCCGCGCGCATCGCCATCTTTCAGGTCTGCCACGGTAAACTGAAGCGATTGCTCGTTAAGTCTGACATAGTTTGTAGTTCCAAAATTCACTTCTCTTCTAATACCGGGTGGGACGACGTAAGGAATGGGTATTCGGTTGGAGTTTTCCTCCACGTTGACAGTAGAAACAACAAATTTGGTTTGGTTTCCTGCATCACCGGGCAGATACTCTCCCTGGGCAAGTAAAGAATGCATGTAGTTTCGCCACTCTCCTCTTACCAGCCCAAAGGTGGCAAACCGGCAGATAATCGGTTTTGAGAATCCTTTCATAAATACGCGCATGAAGCGGATAGACTGGAAGTTGCTAATATTTCCCACCACCTTTGTCGGCAACTGTATAGGTACTTTAAACTGATACCATTTCACACTGGTAATGTTGCCGTTAGGAAGGCGAATATTTCCGGCCTCATGTACGTCTGTAATGTAGTTTTTTCCCACCACCATTTGTGTAGGGTTGAGGTTTATCCTGTACTGAAAATAGCGTTCCGACTCACTAAGGGTGTTGTCGTGATTAAGGTCTTCCTGGTTGGGAAGATTTGTAGCGCTGGTTTTGTATGCCTCAGGGTTTTCGGCATCGGTTGGAGAGTTTCCTTCGGAATTATTGTAATTTTTGTACCGTTCTGAGATACTCGAATACTTCGGGTTGTTGTCGTAATCCGTACCGCGGTAATAATGATAATCGTCTTCGGATGGGTCTTTTTTAGCTTTTTTATACGCCTCGGAACCGGTGCCGTAACGTTCGTTAATAATCTTCAGGAAATCTTGTTTGAAAAAAGAGTCTTCATCTTTATCATCCAAACCGTCATATCCCACATCCTGAAACTTGCGTGATCCGGGTATGTTGCTAAATGATTCTACCAGTGCCTGTTTAGTAGGTACACGTCCCCATAGGGTGGTATCCACATTGGCGACAACGTCTGAAGTGGGGAGCCCGTTTTCGTAACTTTTCCGGCCATCGCGCAAAAGGTCTTCCGACACATCGCCCAGGTCTATATACAATTGACCGCTGTTATTCGGGTCTTTTGTAAACGGGTCCATCATCCAGAATTCGACATACTGGATGTTAGCTGCCTGGAAATCGGTGGTTTCCAGACTGCGCATAATGCCGCCCCAGCGTGTATCGGGGCGTGCCAGACTGCCATTGGCATTCATGCCGGCCGAGTATGGTGTGTGCTTCACATCGTAGTTGTACGGTCCTCTTTCCGATGGATAAAATGCCAGATTTAACACCGGAATATTAGTTATGGTTCCGTTGGGAATGTCCTTGTTGGGGAAAACCTCTGTCTCCAGCACCTGACGGGTGGAGTTTTTGGAGATTTCATCTTTTGAAATATTCGGTGGGCGATAGATGCCACGCGTATCGTAAAAAATGGTCGGATCAATAACATACCAGGCAAATTTAGCTCTGTTTTTTCCGTAACCCAGGCCAGTGTGCGAGTATGCTTCGGGGAAAAGATTGGGTTGTCCCTGTGGTGTGCTGGCCAAAAACCATGAGCTAACATTCATAAGGTCAATAGTTGATTTGGCTCCTTCGAAATCATCGATGTAGCTGGTTCCTGATTTTCCCACTGTTTTGGAATGTCCGGGCAGGAACTGGGCTACTTCAGCGTTAAAATTAATTTTGGAAGCTACTTTTGGATTAGTTCCCGGCAGGCTGGCAAAAATCTTTGAAAGCCATCGTGAATTCTTGCTATAAGCCATATCAAGACCCCAAATAGTGTTGGAAACGGGATCTTCACCATAATTGACTTTCTGTGTCAAGGGTCGTTCGTGAAGATTCAAAATTGTCCCCCCGAAATGTAGATTTTTGCTGAATTCATGGTCAATATGTATCCCCATCATCCGCTTTTGCTGCAAGTTGAACACAGAATTGTTTTCCAGCGAAACATGAATAGGTGTTCCCGAATTCAGGATTCCCTGATTCAGAATGGTAACCCGCCCCAGGGTGTAATCCACGGTATAATCTACGTTTTCCTTAAGCGGCACACCTCCGGCAGTAACTTTCACCGAACCTGGTGGCACGTTCATGGCGTTAAGGCTAATGTCAGCTCCTGATTGTGATTTGTAATAGCCTTCAATAATGTATTTGTTTTTGTCAGGAAACTGCTCTGCTCCTGTTTTAGTAAGAGTATATAGCGAATCAAAAGAATACTTGTTAGCCAACTCAGGGTTATCGGGGAATACTGAATCGCGAATATATTCTCCGAAAGGTTCCAGCACGGTAAAAAACAAACGTCCGTTGCTGGCCTGGAATGTACCTCCCTGTGTAGCCGCTCCATCAATAAAATCGAAAAAACCATCCCCGCCGGGAATCGGGTTCAGCTGCTGGTCCAAATTGTCCAGCCCCAGTACATGAATCAGGGGAACCCCTTTCACTCCGGGCGGTCCTTCGGTGAAATAGCCGGTCGGAACATCCTGGTTGTTACCGGAGTAAAGGATGTTCAGGATAAAACCCTGAGACTGTACCTGGTAAGCGCCAATGGAGTAAACGTTTTTCATCATCAGATTCCACATGGGCATATGTGTATTCAGGGTGTTACTTTTAAGAAGTTTAACAATCAGGTTTTTGGGTGATATGATCCCCTGGTCTGAAAATTCCCCAATCTGGAAAACGTTGTTGTGTCCGATGACGGTATATTGAACGGCAACGGCCAGCGCCTGATCCCGGTTCAATGCAGTGTTTAGGGAGATAAATCCCAGCTTTTTGTTGACAGTATATTCCGAAGGTTTCAGCCGTCTGGCATTTTCAAGTTTCACAAAATCCTGTCCTGCAACAAAATAGTTATTTTTCCCAATACCCAGTGGGTCGCCGGTAAGGTAAGTAGATACCGCGTTGATGTTGCGCAACCGGGAAGTGTCCATGTGCTGAATCAGGTCGTTGGAGTTGTTGGTCGGAATAGCGCCGTTGGGCAAAGGATGGACGTATTTGTTGTAAATCTCTTTTTGCTTTCCTTCAGCGAGGTCGGTAAAGGCGATGATGTTGCGGTTTTCTTCTGTTGCAGGCCCGATATTGGTAACCCACACTTCGATTTTGGTGATGTTTATATCCGAAGTGATGATGGGTAATGTACTCAGCGCTTTTTCGTAATGGTCGCGGAAAAACTGACTAAGAAAGAAATGACGATTGTCTTCGTAATCCAGCGGGGTTAACTTAAAACTGTTTTGTTGGGCTCCGTTTTGAACGGTAATGTTTTTTGTTTCGCTTTGTTGTTGCGAGAAAATAGCCGTAACGGAAGTTTTACCGAACTGCAGCTTGGTCTTAATGCCGAACAAACTTTGCGCTCCGGTAATCAGGGTAGAGTTTAGTGGCAGACTTACATTTCCTGCTTCAATACTTTGGATGATGTCATCTTTAGATCCTACATATCTCAATTTCAACTGGTTTTCAAAATTAAAGGATGATTCGGTATTGTAAGCGGCTTTAAAGGTGAGTTTTGTTCCTATCCTCGCCGTTATGTTCATCTGGATTTTTTCATTAAAATCGAAATTAGTGGTGTGTCGTTGTCGCACATCCAGCGCCGGGTCATCACGGAAATTGGAAAGTACACCAAAACTGATTTCTGCCGATCCCTGTGGACGGATGTCGATAGCATTGCTACCAAAAATCTGTTCAAAAGCTTTGCCTTTGATGTAAAGTTTAGGAATGAGTCGTTGCCCTTTGTTCGTACCTGCTGTTAGTGCATTCTGCTGCCAGTATTTTTCAATCCCCTTTTTCATTTCCAGTTTCTGATAATCTTTAAAATCCAGGGTGGTAGGTGTACGGTATTCAAAATCACCTACTTTGGTAACAAATTCATACGAATTGGTGATGGGATTGTAGATAATCTCCTGCTTAATGTTATTTGGGTTTTTAAGAAATAGCGGACTTTGGTTGAGGGTGTCAAGATAAGGGTTTCCGGTAATTTCCCGGAATGGATAAATCAGCTGGTTGTGGAGAGTATCCGTCAAGGTACTGTCTGCTGTTTGTGCAAAAGCAGAGTTGCCTGTCAGCAGAGCAATTGTCGCCATAGCCCACACGAACATTAGTTTCCACGAGAAGTAAGAATCGTTGTTCCTCAACTTAATTTTTTTAACTAACATGAGCCCCGGTAAAGGCTGTTTCGTATCTATAAATTTTTTAAAGCTTCTTTTATCAGTGCCTCAACGCTGTCAAAAGTTGACTGTTTTAAAATCCTTTCCAGTACTTTTGAGGCGGTAGTTCTGTTAAAACCAAGGATTAGCAATCCTGATAACGCTTCATTTTTCATTGTATTGTGGGAAACGTCAACTTTTTCGGGCAGGAATCCCTGTTTTATCAGTTTGTCTTTCAGGTCAACCACAATACGCTGGGCTGTTTTTGCACCAATACCTTTGACGCTTTGCAAAACAGATACTTCACCTGCAGAAATAGCGTTGTATGCCTCGTCAGTTGTCAGCGACGAGAGCACCAGCCGCGATGTGTTGGCACCCACTCCCGAAACAGAAATCAGCGCCCTGAACAAAAATCGTTCAGCTTCGTCGGCAAAACCATAGAGAATCTGTGCATCTTCACGAACCACAAAATGAACATAAAGTTTTACAGATTCCCTGTCTTTAATTTTTTCAAAAGTATTAAGTGAAATGTTAATCATGTAACCTATGCCCTGATTGTCAATGATGACATAGGTGGGGTTTTTCTCCACTAATCTCCCACTGAAATATTCGTACATGCTGTTGTCGGGTTTTGTTTGCGTAATCAACTTAAAAAACAAAAATACAATTTATCCTTTATGAAACGCAGATGGATGGGTTTTTCCGGGAAATTCATTGAAATTTATAATGAAGTTGTTTAAAGTTAAATCGTGAAACTACGAGAAACATCTTGACTTCATTGGACTTCAGCTATTTTTTATTTTATAGCTAT
>CAYLSW010000049.1:0-11641 GCA_964386145.1 uncultured Lentimicrobiaceae bacterium
CGCCGTGGTCAGCATTTTTAAACCGAAAAGTCGAAGTTTGATAGATGGGTGTTATTGCACTACCCAAAGCATCTTCAACGCCACCGGAATGTATCAGTTTTGAATTAAATCCAGCTTTTTTTGTGTCCATTTTTATTGTTTTTTGTTTCTTAATAATGAAAATAGTTTTGTTCGGATTTCAACTTTCCGTTAATAAAGCCCGGTATCACGTTACCATTTTCCAGAGGAAATGTAATTTCTTTTTTCGACATAGATTTATTTTTTTCGCTTATTTAAAATAAATCTATAATGTTCGGAATCTTCCCGTACCATACGGATATTGCAATGAGGACAAAGCAGGCTGCCGCAGGGAATACCGACTGCATGTTCCTCTTTGTAATCGCATTTGGGGCAGATGCAACTGCCTGTCATGCCTCTTCCACCACGAAAGCGTCTGCCACAACCGGGACTGCCGGCTCTACCCGGGAAATTTTCAGCAGCCTGTTGCAACGGGATAATTTGTGATTCTTCACAAACCGGACAGCTTTTTGCTTTCTGCCCGGATTTACGTTTAAAAACCGAACCGCAGTTCTCACATCGATACCAGTCGGCCTGGAACTCTACGTGTCCGCCTTCGATGGAGATGCGTTTATTTTCGATGAAAGCTTTGGCTACCTTTTTTCGTGCCGATTCATAAATACGCGTAAAGGTAGGTCGGGAAATATGCATTCGTACGGAAGCTTCCAGTTGTGTAAGCTGCTCATAATCGGCAAGTCTGATGGCCTCATATTCTTCAAAAAACAGGATAACCCTGTCTTCCGAAGCAAAAGAATAGTCACCACTTTCAGGTACAAAACCAGAAACAGAGGGGGGTTCGCTGAGCATTCTTCTTCTTTTGGGTCGCGGCGACATGAATTTATTGCTTTGGATGCAAATATATTGAACATCTTGTTCAATCTCATCTTTTGTTCTAACATAAAATGCGGGTTTTTTCCCGTTTCGAAATTTCGTAACTGAATACTAAGGGTTTGTGACGAAATAAAGTGACGGGTTTTCAAGACGCAAACGTTGCGAATAGCCACTGTTTACCCTATGAAATAGCAAAGCCATTATTTCACAGGGTGAATTTAAAACTTTTGCAACAAAGAAAAAGCACAAAAGGACAAGCCGAAACTGTCAGGTTATTTTGTTACAATCCCTAAGCCGGAACGAAACTGCTTATGACAAGCCCCCTCGTGACAAAATGATAAATGGCGCATAGCGGCCCGATCGAAAACTCGCCCTTCTAACTTTGTTTAATCTTATCCATGCGTATTTGGGTTTCCCAGCGGAAAAACATCTCCCTGATACGAATCAGTATTGTTATACCCGCTTTTTCGAATCCTTTCTGTTCCAGTTCAGCAAAATCTTCTTCCATTGTAGCAAAAGGGGAATACTTCCTGACAAATTCTGTCAGTGGCAACAGATTTGTTCCATCACCGGAATAGCTTCTTTTCAAAAACTGGAGTATCCGCAGGCCGTCAACTTTATTCATACACGCCTTGACAAAATTCGAGCGGTCTTTGTAATTGTTACGCAGGAGGTCCCAAACATGTTCAGTTTTGAAAATCTCTTTCAGAAAGTCATCCATGGGCGTGGGCAAATCTTTTTCAAAAAGCCCGGGGAACAAATGAAAAGTCTCTCCTACCTTATCAAAAAGTCCGGATGGGAAAAAAGGGTAAGAGTCCCAGTCTCCCGTGCGGCCTTTTATCAAAGCCGGACCGGTACCAAAATTTACCCGGTCAGAGAAGCGTGAAGAAGGGAAAGCTGTGGTGGAAGCAGTATAGCCAATCGGGCCACTTTTAACCAGCTTCTGCAGAAAATAGAAATCTTCGCCACTTTGCACGGGAGTAAGCCCGCCAACTTTACGATAAGCCCACAGCGGAATTGCCATGGCTGAACCCAACGCCGAGAAGCGAAAAGGATTATTGATGCGTATCATATTTAAAGCATAATAGCGCATATAAATTTCATAACGAATGATAAGACGATTGTGACGGTCATCTTCGGTCAACGGGTGAAAATAGGGCAATGCCAGGCCGAGAAAAGCTGGATTATTCCGAAACCAGACATCGACAACGGAAAGGTAATTATCGGGGTAGACCGTATCAGCATCCATACTGACAATAATATCCCGGTCACCACCATCAGCTGCTATAGCATCCATAATGGTCTTGCGTGCACGACCCACGCCCCCTTTTCCGGCAGCCCAGCCACGACCCACTGAACTTCTGTCGATAACTTTAATAGAAAAATTTTGCAACTGCTGCAACATAGACAAGCTCTTTTTGTTGTCCTCACAAATCTCTCGTTTTACAGGATCATACCACCAGTTATCGTACTGGTTAACACACACGACCAAATCAAAGTCACAGAATTGTTGATTTTCCAAAGATTGCAGGAACTCCGGAAGTTGCGAAAACTCGTTCAGCACGGGCAGGGCAATATGCAGATGGGTCTGTTTCATTTTGCCAAAACTAACGGAAAATCCACCTGCTAACGTGTCCGATGTAAAAAATTATCTTTACTTTTGACATTATTCATACTAATTCTAACCTAATTAATTCATAAGTTTTTCGTCTTGAGAAGTCAAAATACGAAGAGTAAAGGTGAGCGCTGATTTTCGACTCGCAGCAATAGCCTTCGCTATTTCGAGAATCGGAAATTGAGCATTGCCTTTAATCAAAGCTGTTTGGTAATATGTCATGCAAAAAAACATTATTTTCTTAAAAAACACAGCCCATCCCATCCGGCATACAAGGCGGGGTTAACAAAACCCGGTATAATTGCAGACCGCATCCCAGCCATAGAAAATATGAACCGGCAGCTGAGAAAGAAAACACAAAGTAAAATACTTAAAAAGAAAAAAAGAACTTTTTGAATTATACGAACAGGTACGTATTTTTGGTTCAGAGGCTCCCACACAGAAAATTGTAATGAAGATTCGCAAAAAGGTAAGAGATTACTATCCGAACGAATGGTTATTACTACAACAACTGCGAGAGCAATTGAAAAAACAGCCCCTGTTTATATATTATCATTTATTGACGCTTTTCGGTATGAACACCTGTAATACAACAATTTACATCACATATTAAGGGGCACAACACTTCAACCCGAAAAATTCAGTAGTCTTTCAGCAAAAGAAAAAAAGCACCTCTCCTAACAGCGGAAAGAGTCAAAGCAAAGTAATAAGTAATTTCGGGGATATGACTATCTGGGTTGAACAACCCATTTCCCGTTTTTAGATTCACCAAAGACTATAACTTCTTTTGTTTTTGAATAGTCTTTTATGGCTTTCAGCATCTCTTCTTTGCTGTTCCTGACGATTTTTATACCCGTTTTGGAACCTTTATTTCTCACTTCTATATAAAATCCGTCCCTTAATTTCTTCGGTCTCGTTGGCGGTCTTCCCATGTAAATTAAATTTTCAATAGTTAAAAGAATAGCTGCCCAGCGGGTAGCATTTTTTTGATTCTCAACAAACATACAAAATAATGTTTAATATTTCACACAAAAATGGAAGTTGTTTCATAAAAAAAATTAAAAAATCACATTTTGAAGATATAGACAGGAAATACAGTGAAAATTTATATCATAAACATTTACTCTGCTTATGATATAAATCCGGATATTTTCAAAATTCAAGCTCCCGGACGCCGGTAAAGGAGACTGCAATCCGCAGAACCTCCTCACGGATAGAGAGGATACCTTTTGTCAGGGGAATCGCTTTAGCTACTTATCAGTGATAAGAAATCCTCTTGTGAGTACCACGCCCATAATCATATCATAGCCGTCTAACTGGCCTTTTACAGTAACCTGGTCACCCAATTTCAGGCTTCTCGCAAGAGGCATATTTTTAACAATTGACAAGCTGTCCACGACAACACTTATCGGCTCCATTTCATTATTGAGGGTAATGTTCATGTGGTAAATATCCCCTGTTAACTCAACAATTTTTCCGGACACCTGCACAACTTTGTTATTATATCTCTTAAAAGCAGTTGTTTCATCTTGTGAAAATGCACTATAAAGGGCAGCTGCTGTGGTAATCAAAGCGGGCTTTTCGTTTTCAACGTCCCTGTGAGGCATATTGAACATATAGTAAACTACCCCGGCTCCACCGGTAATACCAATCACAATAAACAACAGTGATATTTTTATCCATTTCTTCATCACACTGTTCATTTATAGGGTTTATATTCAAAATTAACCAGCAGTTTAATTTTATCCTTAATTGCCTTCTTGTAAGCCTTTTCAACACGAATATTGTAAGCACTTAAAGAGACATTAAAGATTAATTCTCCTCTTACTTTTTTGTCTTTGATGATTATTCTGGCGTTGTTCTCAATGTTATTCGTAGTACCGTGAATTGTCAACTTCCCCACGGCAACAGCCATGTATTCACCATCTTTAGAAAAATCAATGGTATGGTAGTTGACTATTTTCCCGACAAAAACGGCTTTAGGATATTTCTCTGAGTCCATATAGTTCTCATTGAAATGTTCCTCCACAAGAGCTTCTTTGAATTTAAAAGAACGGACTAACGTGGAAACAACTATGTCGCCTGTTTGCGTGTTCAGTATGCTTGCCACTTTATGATTAACAGCCTTGATGGTGAAAAGTGGTGTCTTTGAAAAAATTTCAATATCTCCCTCTTTAGTAATAAGTTTCTGGGCATAGATACCTGTACTAAAGGAAAAAATCAGCAGGCCGATAAGTATTTTAATCTTCATGATCTTGAATTGTAAAATAATTTAAAACGCGAAAACTCTTGAAATGTTAAAACCGAAATGGATACCACCATCTAACCAATTTCCTTTTGTTTCAGGAATAAATACTGACTCCAGCATGGCGGTAGAATTGGTCAGAAAGAGTTGAAAGACATGGCCACCCGTTTCTATGTCAACGCCGATGGACGCCGAATTATGGAGAGACGTATTCCGAGAAGTATTGCCGGCCCAGAAATACTCAAATGAGACACCTACCCTTCTAGTAATTTTATATCTTCCACCGAAACCTACGGCATAAGTATTATTTTCTTCGGTCGAAATTACCAGGTTGCGATGAACAAAAGAAGGAGACAACTGCAACGACAGCCGTTCATTAAATTTTCTTGCAATCAGCAGCTGATGTGTGAAAGCAAGCCGGTTGGCAAACGTATTTTCAATATTCGGGTTGGTAAATTTCAATGTATTTACTGCTGCATCTGCAAAATATGTAATGGACAAAGGCATCACCCTTTCTCCTGAAGACTGCCTTAAAAGTCTCAGCTTTAATGACCCATCGTAGGTTTTTTTGTACGTTCCCCTCCTTATCCCAACCTGCAACCAGTCGGTAATACCGTATTCAAAACTGAGGTTAACAAATGCCTGGTCTAATCCGAAGAGAGTATAAACGCCGCCGTTAACCGCACCAAAACGATGGTTTACACGAAAATCAAGTTGACGCATTTTCATTTGCTCAATACTGTTACCATTAATGATTCGGGTAGATTTGAAGGTGGCAAAAGTGTAATAGGTTTGTTCTCCGACTGCTGAATTAAGTTCATTAAGCAGGTCTTGCTGAGCAAGCAAAGTTGCTGAATCCAAAAGGAAGAAAATGACCAAAAGGAATGAGCAGGAATAATATTTAAAATGTTTCATGTCAATAAAATTAAAACCATAATTAATTGTCTTTTGCTCCTTCCTGAATCCAGGCTAACACTATTGAGGCTTCATAGGTCAATACCCCCGCAGGTGGCATGGGCTGTTCACCGTCAGCCATCCTTTTATAAAGCACACTGTTTTCAGGAATCCGGGTATCAATAAGATTATACTTTAACAAATCGGTGTAAGCGTTTGGCGATGTTAAATCAGGGGCAGAGTACCCAGGTGCATGGCATCCTGCAGCATTACAACTTTGATTAAAAACAGACATAACATCTGTGCTAAAACCCACATTTGAAGGGATAGGCGCTGCTATTTTCTTATTTTGGCAGGACAGCAAAGTTGCCAGTACAATCAAAATGATAATTCCTTTTAATTTACACATAATCTATTTTTTTATAAGAAATTCAGACAAACGGAGTTGCGCTTTTAAAAAAGTTGTTGATAAAGACGAAAACGTCTTTATCAACAACCACAAAAAATTAACATTACTTCTTAAATCTGAGAATAAGGTTAGTCTTTATCATATGCCCGATAGCGGCATTATTAAAGATAGAAAATCCAAAGAAAAATTCCTTTGCCGGGTCGAACTGAATATCCTGAGTTGTATTACTGTTAGTCAGTTTACGTTTTATTTCGAGCGTCCACTCTCCATTTTTCCATGCGCCATAAGCGGTAACATCACCTCTTGCGCCGACGAAAGGCGCTGTGGTGACAGAAGGTACTCTTTTATTTCCGGTATTCTTTTGAAAGCCACCGGCAGAAGGATCAATAGTTCCTCCGGTGTAACTTAAAACGCCATCGGCATCCACACCCGTAATCAGTTTAGCGGTTCCATTGTCAATTTCCTTTTGGGTTATCCAATGATAATCGGTTTTTCCGGGGATAACATATTTAGGAACGGCAACATCGGTAATGCCATTATTAAGCATTTGTTTATTAGAAGCATAGCCACCGGAGACTTTGGTATCACCTTGGCGGCCATGGCCGGTAAGGTCATGGATCATATGTTTGTCATCAAGTTGATAATCTACGTTGGTACGTACACGCTTCCAGTGCCAAATATCGGCTAATTCACCGGGGTTCAGAGTATAGTGCCTTGCCGAGTGACCCTGTACTGTAGGATCCACACCGGTATGGCACGTTGCATAACAAGTAGCTGTATTCCAGCCAGCCACTTGGTTAATATTCCACATAAAGGCTGCTTTGTCTTCGTACCACTTATCGGCTTGGCTGTCGGGAAACTTATTTTGCTGAGCCCAAAGTTTGGTCACAGGGTCAAAATACCAGGCCATCCTGTCCTTGCTGTCTTTGTCATCTTTCCATTGCACAAGTATATAGATATTGGAATTGTCATATAAGGATCTCATGGTAAATGTGGTGGATTCACCTACATAAAACTGAAAGACATCCTGGCCCGGTTTCTGGGCATCAGGGCCTGCTGATGGAACAGTGGTCGTTCCTTCCAACAACTGAGCATTGGCCCATACATTATCCACCACCCCATCGATGGTGGGAGCGCTGGTGGTTTTCAACGAAAGTAATTCTGTTTTACTGGTTCCGGGTCCCGGAGATGGTGTTGGAGCAGGGTCCTTTGCACAGCCACTAAGCGTGAATGCCGTACCAATAAATACAATTGCTGTGAAGTAATAAATAATCCTTTTCATAATTTAAATATTTAAAAGTTTGTTAAAAATTTGTTGTTATCCCATGAGCAAAAGGGAGACCAGATTCAGTACTTTGAATTAGTCATTATTTCTACTTTTTGTAAAAGTAGAATAGCCAACAAGATGGCGTTGAATAAAATTTATAATACAGGAATGATCTAAAGGAAAAAAGGGGGAAAACAGGCGAAATTTCGTCTATTCTGACGAAATCCTAACGAAGTGAATGTCGCTGGTTTAAGTCGAGGTCATATTTATAGATTTTTGATTTTAAGGTTGAAGCCGGAATTCCAAGTCGAATAGCTGCTTTTGCCTTATTACCACCACTTTTTTCCATAGCCTGAAGGATGGCGCTTTTTTCGATTTCTTCAACAATTTCGTTTAAAGACCTGTTTTCAAAGTTGGCACAAAGGATATTCCGATCGGGAAACCTAATCTCAACAGGGAGGTTTTCAACATCGATGGTAGATGCCGGTGTCATCAGAACCAGCCTTTCCGAGAGGTTTCTAAGCTCTCTGGCATTTCCGGGAAAATCGTAGTTCAGTATTATTTCGTAAGCTTTCCCGGTAACGACATATTTATTGTTGTTAGAAAATCTGGATAAAAAGGATTTAAATAATAAGGGGATATCTTGTTTGCGTTCCCGTAAAGGAGGGATGTTAAGAGGGAATACGCTCAACCTGTAATACAGGTCTTCCCGGAATTTTCCTTCGTTCACCAATTGTTTTAGGTCTTTTTTCGTGGAGGCAATCACGCGGATATCAATTTTAATAGTTTCCTTCCCGCCAACGCGCTCAATCTCTCTTTCTTCTATGGCTCTTAAAAGTTTTACCTGCAAATCAAGGGGGATGTCATCAATTTCGTCCAGGAAAATAGTACCGCCATCCGCTTGCTCAAACCGGCCAATTTTTTGATAGTCAGCGCCCGTAAAAGCTCCCTTTTCATGGCCAAAAATCTCACTTTCAAACAATTCACGGCTCAGCACTGCACAGCTCACCTTAACAAAAGGGCCGCTTTGTCTGTCACTATTGTAATGGATAATATTAGCCAGCAACTCCTTACCCGTCCCTGTTTCCCCATTGATTAGTACAGAAGTGTTTGTATGTAAAACCATCTTAATAAGCTCAAAAAGCTGCTTTATTTCGGGGCCTTCGCCAAGAAAAGATGAGAAAGTAAACTTTGTTTTAATTTGATTTGTCAGGAATTTATTTTGTTTTCTCAACTTCTTAAGTTCCTTTACCCGCTCAACAATCATTATCATCTCCTCCATCTCAAAAGGCTTCGAGAGGTACTCGTAAGCACCGATTTTCATTGCCTCCACTGCGGTGGAAACTTCAGAATAAGCAGTTATCATCACGACACAAATCCCTTCATCAAATTGTCTGAGTTTTTTTAAGAAATTAATCCCATTCATTTCGGGCATTTTGAGGTCGGTAATCACGAGATCAGGCGGATTCTCTCTAAGTGTGGCCAACGCAGGCAAAGGACTTGCAAATTCATACACTTCATTGCCAAGTTCTCTGAATTCATCCACCAGTGACTTTCTTATAATCATTTCATCATCAACGATATAAATCTTAAATTTTCCCATTTAACTTTGGCATTTGAATGATAAATTTTGTACTCTCTTGTGGTTTACTCATACACCGGATGGTTCCTCCATGGTCCTGTATAATGTGATAGGACACGTAAAGACCTAATCCACTGCCTTTCCCCGTATCTTTGGTTGTGAAAAACGGGTCGTAAATATTAGGCGTAATCTCTTTGGCAAGGCCAATCCCATTATCTTCAATTTCAATTATTAATTTTTCATTACTATCCATAAGAATGACTTTAATAAACCCGTCTATATCATTATCATTCTCCGTAATTTTTCGTTCTGAGATAGCATCAATACTGTTCAATAAAAGGTTCAGAAATACCTGTTCAAGATTTGTCTTTTTGCCTGCTAAATAAATCTGCTCTTTATCGTAAGTCAAATGAAAAGCTATGTTGTTCTTCTCCATTTGGTAAGCCGTAATCATTTTTACATTTTCAAAAACCTCAATAATATTCACCTCGGATAACGGGGAAGTCTGTTGGCGGCTGTAATCCAGCACATTTTTACTAATCCCCTGAATTTTCTCTACCGAATGTTTAATAAGTTCGAAATATTCTCTGTTTTGAGTAATATTATCAGGATTTTTGGATATCCGGTACAGGCAGTTTTTTATTCCTGTAAGTGGGTTGTTTACTTCGTGGGCTATCCCCGCAGTAAGGATGCCAATGGAGACAAGCTTTTCAGTTTGTATAAGAGATTTTTGCATTTCTTCTTTTTCAACCTGGTTTCGGTGTAACCGCCTTAGCATTTCATAGAACTTTTTTTGCAACACATCGATCTCATCCGTAAAACGGATGCTGAAAAAACTCTTTTTACGAAATGGATTGTTCGTCTTGTAAAAAGTGGAGATATTATCTAAGCTGGCTTTTTGAGCCTCATGACTAATTAGCTTTATGGGTTTTGTAAGGTAATAGGAAAACAAAAAAGCGCCGAAGACACCGATACTCAGGAAAATAAATATCATCAGCAGCAATCTTCGGGTTGCAGACTTTAAAGTGCTGACAATATTGTCTTCTACAAGCCCTATCCTGATAGTACCAATTAGTCCGTTGTAAACGGGATAAGCAATGTCACGGATGCGTTTATATTTAAAATGTTCCGTTTTAATTAACCTTACATGGTATGCTCCATTGTTGATTTTGTTGGCATAAATAAGTGAAGCGGGTATTTTGAGGTTGGAAGTATGTGCGAGAATTTTATCATTCTTGTCCAGAAAAAAAATATAAGCAATATTGCTATCCAGACTGTATAAATTATTTAACTCATTGTTCAGGCCAATGTCATCACCATAAGCAATGAAGGGCAACGCTTCTTCCGAAATCATTCTCGCCATTAGCAGCCCTTTAGATTCCAACTCTTTACCAAATGACTTATTAATGCTGTTCCATAACACATAAACGTTTATAGCGCCATAGATAAATACGGTTATCACCAATAACAGTGTAAATTTCCAGAAGATGGGAAGCCTGATTTGATGAATTTTTTTCATAAGCCTTTCAATTTCCGGGAACTATTATAAATGGTATCGGATACATTAACGAATTTATCAATTTTAAGTTTTCGCAGAATTGCCCTGCCAATACTGTCCTTGTCTATGTTGAGGAATACGGATTGGTATCTGTCGTATTTATCTTTCGGTAAGGAAACCGGTGTTACTACCGGAGGCATTCCAAAGTTTTGGGAGGTGTCAATGATCTTAATGTTTTTCACCTCCTCAGGTTCAAAAGCCGCAATGTAATTATAAATAAGACTGTGTACGGAAGCCCCATCAACAATTCCACGATTTACCATCTGGATAGATTCATCGTGAGCATAAGTATAA
Source organism: uncultured Lentimicrobiaceae bacterium (assembly GCA_964386145.1). Lineage (GTDB taxonomy): Bacteria > Bacteroidota > Bacteroidia > Bacteroidales > F082 > Sulfidibacterium. The sequence continues at coordinate 10,753 of CAYLSW010000049.1, forward strand.
ACCGTCTTTGAAAAGAAATGTTTTTTACTGAATCCCAATTTCTTTTGCAACCAATAGGGATATAATTTTCCTGTATTCGAGAGCGGGTCAGTGTATGCAAAAATCTTCCCTTTTAGGTCTACAAACGAATGAATATTGTTATCCCTTTGGGTTATAATAAAGGCGTTATAAGTGGTTTTGTCATCAATTACCGGAACCGCAAGTAAAAAAACCAAATTTTTTCTCTTTATTTCTATATAAGCCCCTGTGCAGATAAAAGCAAAGTCAACACTGCCATCTTTCAGTAATTTGTTAACTTCTTCATAGGTCTTTTTTTGTTTTACCAATATCGGTCTGTTTATTTTTTCGGAAATGTAATGTAGCAAGTCACTATAATATCTATAAGTTACCTTAGGAGAAGTCATCGAAGCAATGGCAACATATACCGGTTCATATCCGGATTTTGAGGGTGGGTTACCGGATTTTTGCTCTTTGAAATCAACTGTAACAGTTTTGTTATCATAATACGAACAAGAACTAAAAATTACTACAAACAGCAGGGGTAACAAAATTAAATTCTTATGCATTCTTTTAAAATTTGAAGAGGTTAACTAATCATAATCCTGCAAATATAGCTAATAAAGCAATGCCATTGTTAAATGATTAACGGAAGCTTTGTGATTAAATCAAGGTACCGGAAATAGAGATTTTTTCTTCTTTAGGTTGGGACTGTACTTTTTCTTAGCACACCAAAATAATATTTAGTCATCCTCTCATGCAAAAGTAAATTTGTCAAAAATATCATTATATTTGTGGAATTAAATAACATAAAGAGAGACGAATCCACTCGGTTTCTGTTAACGATACAAAAATTAGCATCATGGAAAAGCAAAAAGAAAACGGCTTTACG
>CAYLSW010000050.1:0-11583 GCA_964386145.1 uncultured Lentimicrobiaceae bacterium
CCAAAAATTTCCTTACCAATCCATTTAAAAGGCGGGGGGTGCAGGGGGGAGCCGCGAAAAAATGAAAGGAAATTTTATGGTTTTGTTTTCGTCGCTTCATGTTTACCTTATGATTATTTTTTGTTAATATAGTAATAGATTAAACAATCTTAACATCTATTACTTCAATTATAGTAATTTATTACAATGTCTGCAAGCAAAAAATCTACAATAGCAAATAACATCAAGAAATACCGAACAAAGCTCGGTGTTTCTCAAGATCGCCTCTCCAAAATGGCTGATATTACCTATAATACTATTATTAAGATTGAATCGGGAGGAAACCAAAATCCAACCATTGATACCCTTTCTAAAATTGCCAAAGCGTTGGATGTTTCCGTTGATGAATTAATAAAATAAATTTTATGAATAAAAAAAACAATGACTCAATGAATAAGATAACTTCTCGTGAAGAGAATTTTTCAGAGTGGTATCTCGATGTAATTCGCGAGGCAGACTTGGCAGAAAATTCTCCAGTCAGAGGTTCGATGATCATAAAACCCTACGGTTATGCTCTGTGGGAAAATATTCAGAAAATCTTGGATAAGGAGTTTAAAAAGCGTGGCACACAAAACGCATATTTTCCACTACTCATTCCGAAAAGTTTTTTAGAAAAGGAAGCTGAACATATAGAAGGATTTGCAAAAGAATGCGCGGTTGTTACCCATCATCGGCTCGAGGAAAAAGATGGAAAACTTGTTCCAGCAGGTGAGCTTGAAGAACCGTTTGTTATCCGTCCAACATCAGAGACAATTATTTACGACGCATTCTCAAAATGGATTCATTCGTATAGAGATTTGCCACTCATCATCAATCAGTGGTGTAATGTGGTTCGCTGGGAAATGCGCCCGAGGCTTTTCTTACGCACAACAGAATTCCTCTGGCAGGAAGGACATACTGCCCATACTACGAGGAAAGAAGCGGATGAAAAAACGCTTGAGATGCTTGAGGTTTATAGGCAGTTTGTCGAAGATTATCTTGCTATATCGTTGGTAAAGGGCAAAAAAACTGAATCAGAGAAATTTCCCGGAGCTGAATACACAGCCACTATTGAAGCCATGATGCAAGACGGGAAAGCCCTTCAGTCAGGTACATCTCATATGTTGGCGCAAAACTTTGCGAAATCTTTTGATGTTTCATTTCTGGATGAAAATCAGGAAAAACAATATGTGTGGCAGACTAGTTGGGGTCTCAGCACGAGAATTATTGGTGCCCTCATAATGTCGCATTCCGATGATAAAGGTCTTGTGTTGCCACCTAGGATTGCCTCAATACAAGTGGTGATAATTCCTATTTGGAGTAACAACGATGAAAGGAAAGCTGTTTTTGCGGAAGTGCAGAAAATTAAAACCAAACTTGAAACAGTCGAAATCAGATACAAAGTAGATGAGAGAGAAGGAAGACCCGGTTCCAAATACTTTGAGTGGGAGCGGAAGGGAGTTCCGCTCCGAATCGAGATCGGTCCTAAGGATATTCAGAAACAATCAGTAGTAATCGTCGAGAGAATTTCCGACAAAAAAGAGTTTGTCTCAAACGAAGAGATCTCCTCTTACGTAAAGGAAAGTTTAGAGCGCATACAAAAAACACTCCTTGAACATTCAAGGAAGTTTCGACTAGAAAATACTCGTGAAGTTTCCGACTATAAGGAATTTAAGAAAGTTATGAATGAAAAACAAGGATTTATTTTCACTCATTTGTGTTTAGATAGAAATTGCGAAGAAAAGATAAAAGAAGAAACAAACGCGAGTACCAGATGTATTCCGTTTGAGGGTGGTCTAAGTAATAGTGGAAAATGTATATACTGCAAAAAAGATGCTCCTAATAAGATTTTGTTTGCAAAAGCCTATTAAAATATATGAAAAACGTAGTTTCTTTTTTTGAAAAACAAGCTATTAAATATCCAGATAAGATTGCTGTTGAGTATAAGAATTCAGTTATTACTTATTCAAAACTAAATGAGAAGTCAAACGAGATTGCTCATTACTTATTGGGACAAGATGTTAAAAAAGACTATACAATCGCCTTGTTTTTGAGCAGATCAGTCGGAATGATATCAACTATCTTTGGCATAGAAAAGGCTGGCTGCGCTTACCTGCCCATAAATACCATGAGTCCTGTTAGCAGAGTGTTGGATATTTTAAATGATTCAAAAAGTAGAGTTTTGGTTACGGAACATAAGTTTTTAAATACAGCCCTGGAAGTTTTCTACAATGCTCCGTCTGTAGAAAAATTGATTTTTCTTGACAGGGAACCTGAGTTTAAGACAGATTTTACTGACAGTAAAAAGTTATGGAATTTCATATCCACTAAAGATAGCTTAATAGAATCTTCCGGGTGGATTAATAGCTATACGAATAAGCCGTTTAATCGCTTGGAAATGGATGAACTGGTCAGAAATGTTGTTGCAAAAATTTCCACCAATCTTAATAAAGATACTACAATATTGGAAATCGGATCAGGTAGTGGTTTGATCGCAAAAGAAATAGCCCCAAAAGTGAGCAAGTACATTTGCGCGGACATATCTGACATAGTTTTGAAAAAATCAAAACAAATATTTCAGCATGAAGGAATAAATAATGTCGAATTTTTACAAATAGATAATAACAACGCCTTTGATTTGAAGGACAAAGTAGATGTTGTAATTATTAACAGCGTTGTTCAATTTTATATAAACTATAGCGAATTAGAAAAAGTAATATCGCATTGTTTAGATAAGGTAAATGAAGGGGGTATTGTTTTTATTGGCGACATTAGAGACCCTGAATTACGGGATTCCTTTTATGAGTCATTGTTACAGGAAAGTGAATCTGGTATTGATAAGAGCAGAGTCAATGCTATTGCCTTGAAGAAAAGTCTTGATAAAGATTTGTATGTGAACAAAAAATTCTTTATTGAGCTTTCAAAAAAAGACACAAGAGTAAAATCCGTGGAACTTTCCAATAAAATTGGCAAGCTCAAGAATGAGCTTTCGCTGTATAGGTATGACGTAGTCATTAAAAAGAAAAATAATAGTACATCAAAAAATCTTGATAATTCAATAGTATGTTTACCTGACATAAGGCATCTATCTGTTGGTAATCCAAATATTGCAATTGATAATCAACAACTTGCGTATGTGATCTATACATCTGGCTCAACTGGAAAGCCAAAAGGAGTAATGATTGAACATGGTTCATTGTTCAACAGACTTGATTGGATGCAGAGTGAGTATTTTTTAGATGAGAATGACAAGATACTGTTCAAGACCCCATATTCGTTTGATGTTTCTGTTTGGGAAATATTCTGGTGGGCGATGTACGGCTCACAACTCGTAATTCTTGAGGATGGCTTCGAGGGTGACCCACAAAAAATATTGGAAATAATTAAGATAAAAAATGTATCTATTTTGCATTTTGTTCCGTCGATGTTGAACGTGTTTCTTTCTTACATTGATACAAACAAAATTAATCTCTCCAATGACTCCCTTAAAAAGGTTTTTACGAGTGGTGAGGTTTTGGCGGTCGATAGTGTGAATAGATTTAAAAGATTGTTCAGCGTAAACGGCCCAGAACTCCATAATCTTTATGGCCCCACAGAAGCTGCTATCGATGTTACGTATTTTGATTGCGACAATCTATCTAAATCTAGCAAATTTGTACCTATCGGTAAGTCTATTGCTAATAATAAGGTTTTCATTGCCGACAAGAATCTAAACGAGGTGCCAAAGGGCGAAGAAGGTGAAATAGTAATTCAGGGAATAAATTTAGCAAGAGGATACCTTAATAGCAAAGTAAAGACTGATGAGAGTTTTGTTCTAGATCCATTTGGTGTTAGGACATACAAGACCGGAGATTTTGGGGTTGAGTTTCCTGATGGAAATATTAAGTATTTGGGCCGTAAAGATAATCAGGTAAAAATCAGGGGTAACAGAATAGAATTGGATGAAATTCGGAAAGTGATTTTGGAGAACTCGAGTATATCAGAGTGTTGCGTTATTGATAGTGATGAGTTAAATGAAGATAAAAAAGTAATCTGCTTCTACATATCCAACCAACCAATACACGAAGAAGATCTCGTTCAAATTTTAGGACGCTATCTTCCTGCTTATTCTATTCCAAATCTTTTTATCAAAATTAAAGAAATACCCACAACTTTACATGGAAAACTGGACAGAAACAAGTTGTTAAGTCTAGTTAATCAGGATGTTTCTAGTGTTGCTGATAGTGAACAGAAAACATATACACAAACCCAACAAACTGTTATTAAAATACTAAAGAAACATCTCAAAACAAAAGTAGGAATTGATTCTAATTTTTTCAGAATGGGCGGTAATTCCCTGCTTTCAATGGTTGCCATCAATGAAATTAACACCAAATTTAAAATAAAATTGCCAATAAGCTCTTTCTTTAAAAATCCAACTCCGTCGAAACTTGCACATATCATTGATACACAAGAAAAGGAATTACGAAATGTAAATTCCAATCTGAAAATTCCAGCTGGAGTGTACCCTGCAAGCCATAATCAGATAAGAAGTTTTTTTCTTAATAACCTTGATAATTTTAGGTTTTATAACATTGTGCAAGTTTGCGAATTACCTGCAAACACTGATTTGGATCGCCTAGAAAAGGCAATAGAACTTGCTTTAAATAGCCATGACATTCTAAGAACTCTCCTTGTTGAGCATAAAGGCGGCATTTATCAAAAAATAGATAAATCTTCGAAAATAAAAGTGTCGCGACTTGAACTGGATCAAGTCGGGATGGAACAATTTATCAAGAAAGAAAAAGAGATTAGGATTGATCTGGGTAAAGATTTACCGATAAAGATTTTTCTAATAAGGAAAAGGCGAAAAAATCTTTTACTAATGAATATCCACCATTCAGCTTGTGATGCCCGATCTCTTGAAATTTTAAACACCCAAATTTCTAAATTTTATATAGACCCAAATAGTAAAGGTGGCAACCTACCTAGCACATATATTGATTTTTCTTTGGTCGAAAGAGATATGGTGACAATTGAAATGGATCAGGCTGAGTTTTTCTGGAAAAATTATCTGCACGAATATAGTGATACAAAATTGCCTGTTGATCTAAATTTCAAAAGAGATGACACTTCGGATGGATCACGATTATTGAAACTAAAGATTAGTAAGAGTATTTCTAAAAGCATCTTAAAATATTGCCATGATAATGGCATTACGGAGTTTAATCTTTTTATAACACTTTTCACTATTTTCTTATCAAAAGTGTCTTCCGAATCGGAAGTCATTATAGGCACACCCATTGCTAATCGTATTGAAGAAAATTTTTGGGAAACCATAGGATACTTTGCAAACACCATACCTTTAAGGTTCAAGGTTAATAATAAATCAAGTTTTAGAGAACTATGTTCAATTTTCAGAGAAAACTATTTGGAGTGTATGGATAATGCATTTGTTCCCTTTGACAAACTTATCGATATAATCGGAGTTAAAAGAACTTCAAATACGAACCCTGTTTTTCAAACGCTATTTAGCTTCAAAGAAGCCTCCACACTAAGGGAGGATTATATTCTTTCCGGATCGCGGATAGTTTCTGATGAAGTGGGAGATATGAGTTTGATTTTTGATGTGATAAAAAGAGAAACTGATTTTGAAATAAACTTAAGATTCAATTCTATATTATTTCTACAAGATACTGCCAATAGATTTTTAGAGCACTTCGAGACCTTGATACAAGCTATCTTTTCACAAGATATGGCTGATATGGAAATCGGAAAAATTAAAATAATGAATGAGAGACAGACCAAAGAGATAATTAGGTTGTCTACGGGCAAAAGAGTGCCATTTAATAAAGATAAGAAACTTTTCGATTATATTTTAGAAGGTGCTCGTTTGAATCCAGAAAATATTGCTATCGTGGATAATGCTGATTCCATAACATATAAAGAGTTGGCTGCAAGAATTTTAAATTATGCCTCTTTCTTAAAAGAAAATGGAGTTAGAGAAGGCGATTTTATTCCAGTAATCATGGAGAGGAATATTGCCTCATTGGTATCAATATATTCAGTTATGTATTGTGGCGCAGCATATATTCCTATTGTTCCAGAATATCCTTTTGAGAGAATCAGGTATATTGTCGAAAGTGTAGGAGTTTCAATTATTGTGAACGCAAGTAATTCTTATACACTTGAAACTGAACTCAAGAAAATATTCCATGATTTATTATATTTAAACTATTTTCAAGATATCAACTACATAAAAACTGCAACTTTTAAAATTAAGAGAAGCAAAGTAGATGTTGCGTGCGTGTTTTACACGTCTGGTTCAACAGGCAAGCCAAAGGGTGTACTGTGCACACATTCAGGATATATTAACATAATAGAATATATTGCAAGAAAATACTCTTTAGATAAAAGAACTGTCGCTGGACTCACTTATAATTTCACGTTTGATGTTTCCATAGGAGTAATTAATGCTGTTTTTAGTAAGGGCGGTACTTTAGTGGTAATTTCCTCTGATGAACTCAAAGATCCCGGGCTGATAAAAAATGTGTTGGTTAAAAACAAAATTAATTTTGCTCACCTTGTGCCCACCATTCTTAATTACATAAATTTAGAAAATGTGTATTTAGAGTCTCTTGGTTCCGGTGTTGAGAGAATTTCGCCAAATTTGGCAATAAGCTTATCTCGTAAGTTTAAATTTTTTTTCGAATATGGCCCAACTGAATCGTCGATTCTTACGACGGGATGGGAAAGAAAAGATGAAAAACACATCGACGTGGTCCCTATTTGGAAACCAGTTGATAATAGCAGGGTATATGTCTTAGACGAAAGTTTAAATTTTGTTCCAATCGGTACGCCTGGTGAAATTTATATTGCTGGAGTTGGATTGTCTAAAGGATATTTGAATGATCTCGACAAGACGAGAGCAGTCTTTATTCAAGACAAATTAGAGTCGACACAACTTATGTATAAAACAGGAGATATTGGGAAATTTATTCATGATGGCAACATTGTATTCCTGGGCAGAAAAGACAGTCAGATAAAAATCGGAGGTTATAGAATCGAAATCGGTGAAATCGAGAATCTGGCATTGAAGCACGAAGATGTATCCTCTTGTTTTGTCGACGTTCAAGCAAACGACTCTAGATTTTTAAGTATTATTTTGTACTACTCCTCAAAGAAAAGAATTGATGGTCGAATTCTGATAGCGTACTTGAGAGAATTCCTTCCTAATTACATGATCCCGTCTAAGGTGATTTATGTACCCAAGATGCCAAATAAGGTGAATGGGAAGGTGGATGTCGATAAACTCAGACAAATCAAGGATGCATACGATATTATTAACCAGGACTTAACACCAGAACAGAATATCGTTAAAAATATATGGTGCAAGACACTAAATATTTCTACACTAGACCTGCACAGTGACTTTTTTGAATTGGGCGGTAGTTCTTTGAAAATACTAGAGACGATCTATTACCTAAGGAAGGATTGTAGTATAGATGTCTCAGTATCTGATTTTTACAGAAATACTATATTCAAAAACTTTTGCGATCTTGTTTACTCTAAAAATGAACCCGTGGGTGAGATAACAAAAAATTTATTTGAAAAATCGATAAAACAAAAAATTAAAAAACGAAATCTAACAACAAGAAATAAAAAGGTTTTACTGACAGGCTCCACTGGTTTCCTTGGTGTACATATACTTAGGGAGCTAATCGCTTCAGATTATTTCAGTGATATTTACCTGCTTATACGTGGTCGTGATTTATTTGAAGCGGAAAGTAGAATTAAAGAAGCATTTAAGTTTTATTATCCGCATATAGATTTAATAAAGACCAAGGTGATCTTGGGCGAACTTTCCATTAACGAACTAGGGGTATCCAAAGAAGATAAATCGATTTTAGCGGATATCGACATGGTAATTAATTGTGCAGCTAAAGTCCAGCGTCTTGGAAAGCAAGATGACTTTGAAAAGGTAAATGCATATTCAGTAAGAAACATCATTGAAACTATAGGAAAGAAAGGTTTTGAGTTTATCCAATTGTCCACACTGTCAATATTCGGGAAAGTGCCTAATGACAAGGATGTTGTTTATGAGAATGACTTAGGAATAGGTCAAACTTTTCATAATTTTTATGACGAGACAAAATTTAAGGCAGAGGTTTATTTAGAGGATTTTTATAAATCTGGAGGTGGGGGTGGTGTTTTTAGAATTGGCAATATTACGAATAACTCTGAAATAGGATTTATGCAGAAAAATATTAAGGAGAATGCATTCACGATGATGTTTCAATCAGTTATCAATACAAAAAACCTCTGGGGCATAGATGAGTATACAATAGATATATCGCCAGTCGATAAATGCGCTGAATTTATTGTCAAATCAATCTGTCATTATGATTTGCGGGGCAATACCGTTAATGTTTATAATCCAAATCTAATTTCTGTGAGCCAGTTAGCACGCTTTGCAAACCATATAGGAAAATATGATATAGGCAAGCTAAGCGGTGGGTCAGAAATGCCTGAAAAGTATGTACCCTATTTAACTAATTACTTAAATGCAGAAAATAGAAATGCTGTAACGTACGATAGTGTCAACTTCAATAAAATAGCAAAGCAGCTAAAGTTTTCTTGGCCAATAATAGACGTGCCTTATGTGTCAAAAATTATTAAGTATTTGATAAAATGTAAAATAATATGAGTAATATAAACAATGAATTATATCCTTTTCATTCTTGGGGAATGAAAATAGTAAAAGCAGAAGGCATTTATTTGATTGATGAAAATGGTAGAAAATTTATAGATCTAACTTCTTCTGCGAGTGTCGTAAATATCGGTTACGCAAACGAAAGAGTCATTTCTACTATGCGAACACAACTTGATAAATTGATCTTCTGCCCACCGTGGTGCCTATCAGACGAAGCGGAAGGGCTTTCAGGGAAATTAATGTGTCTATTTCCAAAATATTTGGATACGATTTTGAGAGTTACGACCGGCAGTGAATCCGTAGAGGTTGCTTTGAAGTTAGCGAAAAGATATACAAAAAGATCTAAGTTTTTAAGTTTTGAACATTCTTATCATGGACATACAATCGCCTCAATGGCGATCGGCATGAATGATGGAACCAAGAAAGACTTCTTGCCCCTTATAGAGTCAGATACGCTGAAGCATCCACATATTGCAAATGGGATACATATGACCGAATCAGATGTATCCAATACTCTTGTTGAAATAGAAACAAGACTCAGCACAAAGGAATATGCAGCATTCGTTACGGAAACAATGGCTACAAGTGCGGGAAATTATATGCTTCCAAAGAGTTTTTTTACTCAACTTAAAGAAATTTGCAGTAAATACGGGACATTATTGATTATAGATGAAGTATTAACAGGATTTGGAAGGACTGGAAGCATGTTCTCTTTTGAAAGATTTGGAATCCAGCCAGATATTGTTTGTATAGCCAAAGGTCTTGGTTCTGGCTACTCTCCGATCGCTGCTACGATTACAAAAAAAGAAATTGCTGAAGGTTTTGATTATTTCGCAACTTTTGCATGGAATCCACTAGCGTGCAAAACAGCATCTGTTGTTTTAGATGAATACGAGAGGTTAGACCTTGTAAAAAACTCTGAAAATGTAGGCTCAGAGGCTTTGTTGGAATTACAGCAAAAACTTGGCAGCAATTCAAATGTTAAAGAAATCAGGGGTGCAGGTCTGATGATTGCGATCGAGTTTAAAAATGAATTTTTCTTCAAAAAAGTAAAGGATATGCTTTTGTTGGATGGCCTTTTTCTTATAGAGGCAGATTTACCGAACATATTAATCGTTTGTCCACCATTGTGTATTTCTTCAGAAGAGATGGGCTATGTCATTGCTACTGTAGTTAATCGTGTTAACAATGAATAAAACATCCGATGTGTTAATTTATCGGATTTCACTTGCTAGAACTGATAAATATTCACCCAAAAATACAAACAATAACCTGCCGTGTACTAACGCAAAAAATAAGTTTAGTGTAGGTCTTTACTTCTGCTCATTAATTTTGAGGAAAGATTTTAGTGTCATTTCTATCAATTATATTTTCAATGAGAACGGAAAGCCCAGTCTAGAGTCAGGGGAATATGGATTCAGTATCTCCTATACGAATGATTACGTATATATAGCAGTAGTCAGAAACAATATGATTGGTCTCGATGCTGAACAGATTAATGATATTGATCTTGATGTTTCTAAGGAATTTATGTCGGAAAGAGAATTGGTAAAATTGAAAGAGTTAACAAATAAACATGAATACTTCTATACAATATGGACGCTTAAGGAAGCGTATATAAAACTTGTCGGCAAAGGAATTGATGATGCAATAGTCGACACAGAATTCATCGAGGATGAAAACGGAAGATTTTTCATGACTAAAGAAATTGAGCGAAAAATATATTACAGTAACGTTGTGTCAAGAGATTGTATAATATCAGTTGCAACTTACAATTTTATGAATTATAAGATTATAGATTTTGCTAATACGAAAGAATTTTTAAAAAAATATGACTATTAATACCCCAAATAATTTACCAGAGAAGCAGCTGAATGCATTTACAAATATTGCAGAGAAACTTTTAAAAAATCCAGAGATTGATACTTTATTTTTTTCTGGTTCTTTTTACCATGGCGACCCTGGACCTAACTCAGATCTAGATTTTATCGCAATTACAAAACCTGAATTTGATTACTCTCAGAGAATACAAGATGTGAGCAATGGAATATTTTACGAACTATTTATCTACTCTGAAAATCAATTAAAAAAATCTTTTGAACGAATGGATTATCAGGATATGCATATGGTCGGTTATGGTTTTTTGGTTTTTTCTAAGAGTCAAAATTTTGAAGGTATTAAAAATTTTGCACAAAACTTATTTGAAAAGGGACCGGACAAGATGTCGTATGATCAATTTGAATATGAGAAATATTTATTGTGGGATAAATTCACTGATATTCTGGACATTAAAACAAACAATCCTGACTTAGCCAAATCGCTTATGAATATCTTACTGTGGGATGCTCTAAAACTTCTGTACATTGACAAACGTGTCTGGTTCCCTAAAAGGAAGAGGTTATTGGAGTCGCTTGCTAAGGTTGACAAAGACACATATGTGCTAGTTTCTGAGTTTTTGAATTCAGATAATGATGAGAAATACCTGTTAGAGGAACTTGGTAGAATAGTAGAGAATATAATTTACCCAAATAAACTTTCTGATCCGTTTATTTGGAAAAGTAAAAAGAAGCTTTTGTAAATATCAATAGGGAGTCCACTTGTGCGCGCATGGGAGGGTTGGGGCAAGCGCAATATAATTTGCTTGTGCCATTCGTCAGTTTGGCACAATCTACTTTTTTGAACTACCACAATACTCAATCGAAGCCACTGAGCGAACACGCGAAAGCGCCGAGTAGTCACATGAACGAGCGATAGCTCGTGAATGGGCTATACGGGAGGCGATGAAGTGTGTAAGCGGGCTACAAAGCTACCACAGACTCGGAGAGGAAGCGCCTCGTTCGGCGCAAGCTACGGAAGAAAGGGCGGTATGTTGC
>CAYLSW010000051.1:0-11547 GCA_964386145.1 uncultured Lentimicrobiaceae bacterium
TTCTCGGAAAAGGCAGTGTTACCATTTCGGAAATGGTTACCGGCAGCCCTTCGCAGTGTGCTGTAGCCGACTTTGCCAAAATTCACCTTGACCGCCGGTTGACCTGGGGCGAAACCAAAGAATCGGCAGTGAAAGAAATCGAAGATATTGTAAAAGGCATGAATGCCAAGGTGGAAGTGCTGCAATACCACGAAACAGCCTATACCGGTTTGGAATACGGTATGGAAAAATATTATCCGACCTGGAAAATGCCCGAAGACCATCCGGTGGTGCAAACCGGCGTAAACGCTTACAAAGATTTGTACGGAAAGGCCCCTAAGGTAGATAAATGGACTTTCTCTACCAATGGGGTGGTTATCAATGGAATATATGGAATTCCAACTATCGGTTTCGGCCCTGGCAATGAAGTGATGGCCCATGCCCCCAACGAGAAAACACCCGTGAAACATTTGGTGGTAGCCAGCGCTTTTTATGCTGCCTATGCCTACAAATTTGCAGAAAATAAATAATGTTGTTTGTTTTCATGTCCGATTTCTTCGTCACGCTTACTTTATTGACCGTTCAATAAAAACATTCATTCGGCAAAAATTATCTACAATAGGCTATCAGATAGATAAAAGTTTGAAGTAATAATCATAACTTATGATAATTCAGGACTTTGCGTCACCGAAAAATTAACGGGGTATTGATAAATACAGAAAAAAGAAAAATATATGAAATTGGAACAACAGATTGAACGATTAAAAGAACTGAAGACTCAATTATATCAAAAAGATTTTCTGCTTACGTGGGAAAAAAGTAAGGATGAACTGAAGATGGTGCTCGAAGTAGCTGCTATCCTAAAAGATATGCGGAAGCATAATGTATCTTCCAAAATGTTTGATTCCGGACTGGCCATTTCTATTTTTCGTGATAACTCTACCCGCACCCGCTTTTCTTATGCTTCGGCAGCTAATTTGCTTGGGTTAGAAGTGCAGGACATGGATGAGAAAAAATCACAGATTGCCCATGGCGAAACCGTCCGCGAAACGGCCAACATGATCTCCTTTTTAAGTGATTTTATCGGTATCCGCGATGACATGTATATTGGCGAAGGCCACAAATACATGGTGGAAGTTGGTGAGGCGCTGGATGATGGTTACAAGCATGGGGTTTTACCCGTTCGTCCTGGCATCGTCAACCTGCAGTGCGATCAGGATCATCCCACACAGTCGATGGCTGATTTGCTGCATTTAAAACAACATTTCGGCTCACTCGAAGCTTTACGTGGGAAGAAAATCGTCATGAGCTGGGCCTATTCGCCAAGCTACGGCAAACCGCTGTCGGTACCGCAGGGCATTATCTCCCTCATGTCACGTTTTGGCATGAATGTGGAACTGGCTTATCCCGAAGGCTATGAGCTTATTCCCGAAATAGTGGATATTGCCCGCCGGAATACTAAAAAAAGCGGTGGTAGTTTCCATACCAGCCATTCTATGGCAGAAGCCGTGAAAGATGCCGATATTGTTTACCCCAAAAGCTGGGCACCATTCCATGTAATGCAACAGCGCACCAAACTACTGCAAAAGGGAGATGTTAAAGGATTGGAAAATCTGGAAAAAGCCTGCCTCGTTGAAAACGCCAAATTCAAAGACTGGGAATACAACGAACAGAAGATGCAACTGACTAAGAACCAAGATGCGTTGTATATGCACTGCCTTCCTGCCGACATTACTGATGTTTCATGTGCTGCCGGTGAAGTGAGCAAAGAAGTGTTTGAGAAATACCGCATTCCCACTTATGTGGAAGCCGGCTTCAAACCTTACATTATTGCTGCCATGATGTTTACCAACCGTTTTGAAAATGCTCCAGGCACTTTGAATAAGATACTGGAAAGAAATACCAAACGGGTAAATTTCTAAGCAGAAAGAATGAAGCTGTTGAGAGAATGCATACCATTGGCTTCAGCCCGGTAGTAGAGCGAACGATAAATTGAGTTCAAATACCAATTCCCCAAAGTTCCCATAGAAGTTTTTCGTATCTCATGGGAATTGCATACTGCAAACGAATAACGAAACCCGAAGATAGGATAAGAAGCAAGATCGGGGCCGCCGCATAGCCTGACTGTTTCCAAAAGAACGCCCGCCCGGGTTTTTATTGTCACAATAGCCCGGAAATATCCTATATAAATATTATTGACTCCAAATTATTATTCACCATATCACCCACACAATTAGCCACTTAACAGAAATTAACAAAAACTTAATGTTATATGTTACAACAACTAATGTTTTTACTTATGTTTGCACAACACTAATTCCAAAATATATTTAATATGGATACAAAAACATTATTCAACGAACGTCGCTCCGTTAATTTCTTTGATAAAGCCAAAGAAATGGATATGCAGACATTAAAAGAAATTATCAACCTCGCCGTATTGGCACCTTCGGCATTTAATTTACAACCGTGGCGAATAGTGGTTGTAAAAAGTGAAAACAACAAAGAGAAATTATTCAAACTCTCAAACACACAAGACAAGGTAAAAGAGGCTTCGGCTAATTTAATCCTCGTAGGGAAAAAGAATGCCTGGGATAATAGCAATCCGGTTTGGCAGGAAATGCTCGAAAGCGTTGGCGGAAATCAGAAAATGGTAGATGGCGCAAAACAGGCAGCTTCATTTCTTTACGGTTCGAGTGAAGAACGCAGTCTTAAATTTGCAGAAAGTAACACAGGACTATTGGCAATGGCAATTATGATTGCAGCAAAAGAATTTGGTGTGGATACGCATCCTATGAGTGGAATTGATTTTGATGGCATTCACAAAGAATTTGGTCTATCAGAAGACGAAACGGTTGTAATGACCATGGCAATGGGCTATTCTGATAAGAGCCAAATATTATACCCACGTCGTCCACGTCTTACATTTGATGAAATCGCCACGATTTTATAAAATGAAATCAGGTATTCTTCGAGGTACCTCAGGGTATTCTTTTAAACGGGAGGCTTCTGCTACCCCATTAAGTATCAAAATGTTATTGCATTAATTAAGTTGATTAAGAACACAAATAATTATAGAGATTAGTTTTTTAACTTAAATTTTAAAAATCATGAACACAGAAATTAGTAAAACCAGAAAAATCGTTGGTTGGGTAATTGCCAGTCTTTTACTGGCGCTTTACCTTAAAGCTGCAAGCGGAAAATTCTTACACCCCGAGCAGCTGGACGGAATGGGTTTAGCAGACTGGCGGGTAATCATTGCATTAGGCGAAATCACTTCGGCCTTATTGTTCTTTTTTCCAAAAACAAATATTTTCGGAACATTATTATTAAGCTCCTTTATGGGCGGAGCAATTATTATTCACATGATCCACGGCTATAGCCTTATGTTGCCCGTGGGGGTATTATTACTTGTCTGGGCCAACGGATTCGTCAGAAATCCGGAGTTTTTTGCTAAGTTTGTTCCTTAAAATAATGGGATGAAAATAGAAGAGGAAATAAAGGGACATTTTAGGAACGAGTACCATAGAGGATTTATTAACTTGTTATATACGGTAAACAAATTAAACTACCAATTTGAAAAGAATCTCAAAAAATATGGTCTAACACCACAACAATACAACATCCTCCGGGTGCTGCAAGGTTTTCGTTCCCAATGCCCCGTTTCCATTGGCTTCATAAAGGATCGCATGCTTGATAAGAATTCAGATGTTAGCAGGTTAGTAGATAAACTCTATCGTAAAGACTTGGTAGAAAGGGAAGAGAACAAAACAAACCGGCGACAAAAGGAGATTGACATTACAAAAAAAGGAATTCAGCTTTTGATTGATATTAAAGAATTTGAAAGGAAACTCGACACCCTTTTGTTAAATCTCACAGAGGGCGAAGTCAATCAACTTAATCAGCTTCTCGACAAAATCAGAGGTTAACTTTAGGATGAGCATGAAAAACAAAAAAAAGCTTTAAAAAATTAAAGTGAAATCCTGAGTACCACGATACCCTACAATAACACAACCACACGTGATAAAGAGATAATTTTTTTTGACAGGAGACTTGATAATTGGCCATGAATGTTTAAATTTGCAGCCCTTTTCAGAGTTATCTGAAAAGCAGGGCCTATAGCTCAGTTGGTTAGAGCACCTGACTCATAATCAGGTGGTCCCAGGTTCAAGTCCTGGTGGGCCCACTAACTGGCCAAAAGAAAGGCCGCCTCAATAAAGGTGGTCTTTTTGTTTGCCAACCTGATGCTGGTCATGGTCGTGGTTACACACTTTTGGGTTTTCATAATCCATAAGACTTCTTTCCATTACGCTGTATCCTTATTTCTTTAGTTGATAACGTATTGTTGACTCAAACCAGTAAGCCACCAATCCAGGTTGGTTTTCAATACCCTAAATGTACTTTCAAGCTCTCGGATAATGTTGCATGTCGACCAGAGTATTTTTTGCTCTTTTTCATCAAGTATCGTTTTCTAAAAGGTATATTCCAACCTTTTTATCGGTGTCTTCGACGGTGTTATGCTTGCAACTAATGGAAGTGGTGTTCCCTGGCTGTCATCGTTTATTCAAATGTCATAATAACGATAAACTGATGGTGCCGCACGCGGTAACCCAACTGATAGCTTTTGCAAATTTAATGGAAGATATATCACCCGCCCGACTTCTTATTGAAGTTGTTTAAAGTTAAATCGTGAAACTACGAGAAACATCTTGACTTCATTGGACTTCAGCTATTTTTTATTTTATAGCTATGGCTATGAAATAAAAACCGAGCTTCGCCACTAAAGCCAACCTGTTCCTCTCGAAAATCCCATTTAACTTTAAACAGCTTCATTATATAAGGGTAAGGACTTAACAAACATTTGAAATGATAGCATTTGACTTGCTGCCTGTCAAGCTTACAAATAGGTCTACATTTTAAAACCGGTTGATATTCTTTTTCCGTTCTTTTTTTTGAAAAATAATTCCCTACAAAAAAAATCCACCAACTTTTGATTTTAATTTATTAGTAATTTTGCACAACTATGGATATCGAAAAATTTAAACAAGAACTGGATGAACTTTTCCGGCTTTTCAACAAGTTGATGGAAAAGCAGGATGCAGAAATGGAGAACATCCCAGGCATCAACAAAATGATGGTTGAACAGTTCAAAGTATTCTTCACCAACTACGAAAGCATGAAAGACCAGATTGCGTACCAGCTGCAGGGGCAGTTTGGCGACTCTATTCAAGAGATGGTAGAAACCCTGATACAACAGTTGCGTGACGAATTGGGAGAAGATGAGTGGATGATTACACCCAGTACGGATGTTCCTGTTATACATGAAATTAAAAAGAACATAACGGAGCCGGAAAAAGAGATTGCTGAAATTGACGAATTGCTGAAGAATCCCAATCTGACTCCTGAACAAATGGATGAGTTGTTAGACAGACGTTCGCGTCTGAGATAATGACATTAGTTATACCAAAATCCTGTATGCATCTGTTAAGGGATGTTTTTTACTAACCTGATTAATTCATAAGTTTTTAGCCATGAGAAGTCAAAATACGAAGAGTAAAGGGGAGCGCAGATTTTCGACTTGCGGGAATAGCCTTAGCTATTTCGAGAATCGGAAATTGAGCCTTGCCTTTAATCAAAGCAGTTTGGCTTCGCAACAGATCAACTTGTGAATCAATCAGGCCAAACACTTTCTTATGTTTGAAAAAATTAAGCACTACTTTCAAAACTACTTCAAGAAGCGAAAGCCTTTTGCTATTGCTACGGATATTTTATTTTGGGGGCTGGTCATCCTTCTGATTATCCCCACAACACGGATTCCGGTTTCATCTTTTTTTATCAGAATAACATCCTTTGCTCCCTCCGGACTTTCGGCTGAAAAACAATATACTATTTCCGATAATACCCGTAGATGGCAGCTCACAGACATGTCAGGAAAAACCATTATCTTTTCCGACCAGCTTGACAAGCCCGTGTTTGTAAATATGTGGGCCACGTGGTGCCCGCCCTGCCGTGCCGAACTTCCTGGTATTCAGAAACTTTACGAACAGTATAAAGACAAGGTGCATTTCCTACTCCTTTCGGATGAGCCGCCGGCCAGGGTGAAAGCTTTTGCCCTTAAGCATCACTACGAGGACATGCCCTTTTACCATTACCGCTATGTCCCGCAGGATTTCTCATCCACGAGCATCCCTTCAACATTTATCATCTCGAAAAAGGGAAAAGTGGTTTTGACTAAAAAGGGAGCTGCCCGCTGGGATTCCGGTAAGGTAAAAAAGCTGCTTGATAACCTGATCAGACAATAAAATCATGGTGGATTTGTTATATCTTTGTAAAAATTTAAAATCAAAAACCATGAAACGCATAACATTAGGCATATTTCTTCTTCTTATTCTAATATCTTTTCCGTCAGTTGAGGCACAGTCACTTAGCGCCAGTGCCATGAAAAAGGTAACCGTAGGCCTTGATGTTTTTAGCGATATGTGGTTTAATGCGCCTACCACTGTTAAAATAAGCAATATTCATCCTTCAGCCAATGTTTACATTACTTACAATATGGGAGTTGGGGAGAGCAAGAAGCTTACTTTCGGTATCGGTCTGGGTATTGGCAACCATAACATGTACAGTAGCAATGGTATCATTGAAAATATTAAAAGTGACACCATTAAATATATCCCGGTGGGCTCCGGGCTGACCATGAAACGTTCCAAATTGTCTATAAGCTACCTTGAAGTTCCTCTGGAGTTGAGGTACAAAAGCAAATCAGGTATTAAAATAAGTCTCGGCTTTAAACTGGGTTATCTGTTCGACAGTAAAGAAAAATATGTCGGAAATACAGTTAAGAGCGGTTCGTTACAAGTTATTAAAAGAAAAAAAATCAGTCAGTTGAACAGTTTTTCATACAGCCCGACCTTCCGTATAGGTTACAAATCATTTAACCTGTTTTTCTCTTACGCACTTGGACCTGTTTTCAGGGTGGGACACGGCCCCGAAATGCATCCCATGTCGCTGGGTATTACTCTGACACCATTTTAACGGATATGCCAAAACAAGAATTTACAACAATCGGGCCTGTCGTGGGCCTAAAACCCAAGACAAAGGATTGAAGGCGGAAGCGTAAACGCCCAAACAAGAAATAGCTTTTCAGATTACGCGGAATGAAATTCGATGAGGCCATCCATGGGCTGTTGTAGAACAAGACCGGGGTGCAGATTTTCTTCCTGCATAACCTCAAATAAAATATCTTTGAAATGCCAGGCTACGGAGCCTGTAAAAGAAATTTCCTTATCTTGGTAACCACTATACTTTTTGATTTGTGCAGAAAGAAAATCCCGGAAATTTTGCTTGACAAGATCGTGGATTTCCAGATTTTTCATATTGGCTGAGGCAAAGTGTGCAAGACTTGATATCCAGCGGTTTGGCTGGTTATCTTTATAAATTTTGTGCAAAACACCTTCAAAATTAAGACCGGTGAAATTGTAAAAAGCCTGAGTATTTTTGGCAGATACCTCTCCGCTAAGAAAAGCTTTCAGGAGAATTTTTCCCAAATGGGTAGCGCTGCCTTCATCGCCAATAAGCCAGCCCAGCGAAGCAACACCTTCCGTAATTTTCTGACCGCTCCACAAACAGGAGTTGGAACCGGTTCCAAGGATGGCGGCAATACCTTCCCGGTTTTTCAGTAAAGCCACGGCAGCACCGTACAAATCGTGATGCGTTTCGATAGTTGCATCTTCAAAAAAACTGTTTAAAATAGACCTTACCAGAGTACAGTTTCCGGCTGTGGAACAACCTGTACCGTAAAAATAAATTTCATGTACCTCTTTATTTCTTATTCTTTCCGGAAGCCCGATGGCAATGCTTTGCCGGATAGTTTCGGCAGGCGTGTAATATGGGTTAAATCCTATTGTCTTGAAGTTTTCCACTATTTCTCTACCTTCCAAAAGAACCCAATGGGTTTTGGTAGCACCACTATCGATGATTAATTTCATAAAATGACCATAATTTTCGGCACAAAGATAATAAGTCCGATGAGAGCGGCAGCTATGGACGAAAATAAAACTGCTCCGGCCGCAATATCCTTTACAAGACCTGCTTTCTGATGAAAATCCGGGCTGACAAAATCAGTCAGTTGCTCAATAGCCGAGTTGAAAGTTTCAGCCGATAGAACCATTCCTATGGCAAAAATGACCAACATCCACTCGGTCGGACTGATATGAAAGAAGAAACCTGCGATAATTACTAAAGCAGTTGACGCAAGATGAATCCGGAAATTAGGTTGTGTTTTTTTTATCATCAACAGTATCCCCCGGAAAGCATAACGAAAGCTATGCAAGCGCTGGCGAAAAGAAAAAGGCTTATCTGGTGGGTTGTGTTTCATTTATACCGCGTGTTTGGGTTAACAATAGTTTATTAAAATTTTTCCCAGGTAGTGGAAAATATTTGTTTCCGACCCGGACAGTTATCGTGTTTAACGGAAAAGCGAACACCCTCTCTATTGATAACAAAAGAGTAGATACCGGGATTTTCAGAACATTTATCTTTCGTACCGGAATAAATAATGGTTACTACATCCCCATTAATGTGGATACTTCCTTTGATGATTTCATGTTTGGAGACAGATGGTAATTCCATTGAGAATAGGGTTCCGCGGATTTCAAGCATTCTGCCGTCATTGGAGCTGACCCAAGTGCCGTTAAGGATGCTTTTTGTCAGGGTATTATGATTCTTCGAAATGGTTTTTGCCTTGCCGATGGACATTTTTGCAGGTAAGTGACTATTTGTCTTTCCAATATTGTAGAAAAAATAAGCAATGGCAGCGGTGAGGATAGAGATAATGATAAAAAGAAGGAGGATGGTTAGGATTGAGCCTTTAGGTTCTTTGGCTCTTTTTGTTCTTAGTTTTCGTGTCTTGGCACACATGTCATTTTTTGGTGCTAAGGTATAAAAATATATTCTATGAGAGGGAGAGGTTCCGGAGAAATTAGGGTAAAACGGTGGTCTGACAGTGGTCAGGTAATTCATGGTAAATTGTTGTTACTTTCCTTATTTGTCATTATTTTATTCGTCATTTTGGCTCTGAACGCATTTCGCCTTCGTCAAAATTACAGCAAACAGAGTTGGCAGGGTTGTGAATGGATGCCTGGTAAGGTTACAAATGAGAAATACACCAAAATATAATATCTAAATTTAACAATAGTTCATTTCTAAAGTGGTAAATTTTTATACTTTTGAACATGCGGGAATCGGATAGGTACAATACCGTAAAAGGCAGTTCGGAAGGATATTATAAGGAGAAGGGGAGCAAATTTATTGCCCGGGCCTTTCATGTGGAAAACGAGGAGGAAGCGAAAGGTTATCTTTTACGGATAAAAAAGGAGTATCATGACGCCCGTCATCACTGTTATGCGTTCAGGATTCAACCTGAGAATGAAATTTTCAGAAGCAGCGATGATGGGGAACCTTCGGGAACTGCGGGCAAGCCGATTCTGAATCAGATTCTTTCGGCAGGACTTTTTGATGTGCTGGTGGTGGTGGTCCGCTATTTTGGTGGAACCAGGCTGGGGGTCTCCGGGCTAATTCGTTCCTATAAAACGGCTTCACGCGATGCCATAGAGCAGGCAGAAATTGTCACCCGTTTTATTACACATACACTGACACTCACTTTTGAATATCCGCAAGTTAATCCGGTGATGCGCATTGTAAAAGAAGAGAAGTTGCATGTTTTGAAACAAAGCTTTAATCAGCTATGTGAATTTGTTTTGGATGTGGAAAGAAACAGGGAGAAGATAGTAGCTGAAAAATTTAAAAAAATACATGGATTAACAGTGAAATAAAAGATTTGCGGGATTTTTGCATTCCGAAAAGCCTTTGCTCCATATACGACAAAAAAAAACAAAAGTCAATAGGATCACCTCTTTTTTTTGCACCGGATATGTTATTTCTTTGTTAAGAAATTATGAGACAGCTCCGATTGAAATTCAGATTGATTTTAAGCGAATTATAATTTAGTTGTTAATAAAAGGCTTATATTGTTGATAAAAACTTTACCAGGGAATGAAAAAAAAACACAATGAGGTTTGGGAAAGATGTCTCGCCGTAATAAAAGATAACATTCCTTACCAAAGCTTCAAAACTTGGTTTGAACCTATTGTACCTATAAAAGTTGAGAATAATATTTTGGTTGTTCAGGTACCCAGTCAGTTTTTTTATGAGTGGCTTGAAGACCATTACATCAATCTGCTGAGGAAAACGATAAAGCGAGAAATGGGACCCTCGGGCAGGCTTGAGTATAGTATTATCATGGACAACTCACAGTTGGGGCAGGAGAAGCCGTTGACAGTAAATTATCCTTCCACAAAGTACCGGGATGTACGAAACAAGCCCGTCAATATGCCACTTGATCTGAACAGAGGTCGCTCACGTGAAATTCCCAATCCGTTTATCATCCCAGGGCTTAAAAAGCTTAAGATTGAGTCGCAACTGGTCGATTCTTATTCTTTTGACAATTTTGTTGAAGGCGACTGTAATCGGCTGGCACGTTCGGCCGGATGGGCCGTGGCTGAAAACCCCGGAAAAACCGCTTTTAATCCTCTCCTGGTCTTTAGCCAGGTAGGACTTGGCAAAACACACCTTGTTCATGCCATCGGACTTCAGGTGAAAGCCAATTTACCGGAGAAAACCGTTCTCTACTTACAGACTGAACAGTTTATCAATCAGTTTATTGATTCTGTTAGAAATAACAATCAAAACGATTTTGTACATTTTTATCAGATGATAGACGTACTGATTTTAGACGATATTCAATTTCTGGCCGGAAAAGAAAAAACACAGGATATCTTTTTCCACATTTTCAACCATTTGCACCAAAACCATAAACAGATCATTCTTACATCGGATAAGCCACCTGTTGAATTAAAGGGTATGGAACCCCGTTTGTTATCGCGCTTTAAATGGGGGCTGGCCGCTGACCTGCAGGTTCCCGATCTGGAGACACGGATTGCCATTTTGCAAAGAAGACTTTATACGGATGGGATTGAAATGCCTTACGAGGTTATTGAATACCTTGCATACAACATTACCACTAACATTCGTGAGATGGAAGGAGCGCTGATTTCCATTCTTGCCCAAGCATCGTTAAACAAGAAGACCATCACTCTGGATTTGGCCAAGCAGATGATTGATAAGTTTGTGAAAAATACTACCCGGGAAATATCCATCGATTATATTCAAAAAGTCGTTTGTGATTATTTTAATATCTCGCTGGAACTGATAAACTCCAAGACGAGAAAAAGGGAGATTGTCCAGGCACGACAACTTGCTATGTTCTTTTCCAAAAAACACACCAAGAACTCTCTCGCTACCATCGGCTTGCAATGTGGTAATAAAGACCATGCCACTGTTTTGCATGCCTGTCGTACCGTTAATAACCTGATAGAAACCGACCGCCGGTTCCGCACATATGTGGACGAAATAGATAAAAAACTAAAGATGTAACCTTTCGGTATCAACAAAAATCCTGCTAAGGGATTGTAACAAAATAACCTGACCGTTTCGGCTTGTTCTTTTGTGCTT
>CAYLSW010000052.1:0-11263 GCA_964386145.1 uncultured Lentimicrobiaceae bacterium
ATCTTAATTCCGAAAGACTTTTCATGGGGGCCACCTTGTCAAAAGCATTTGGCGCCTACGGAGGTTTTGTCCCTGGCGATTCGCTGTTTATCAACACTTTAAAATCAGGAGATGTTATGACCGGAACTAATTCTCCGCCCAATGCCATGGTCTCGGCAGCGTTGAAAGGTCTGGAAATTGTAAAAAACAATCCGGAATTGCGCCTGAAGTTGCAGAACAATGCCACCTATCTAAAAGGTAAAATTAAAAATCTCGGTATTGCCACAGATGAAAACACCCTCCCCATTGTAACTTTCTCTCTCGAAAACAGCAACAGAATGCAAAATATTCAGCATTCCCTGATGAACGAAGGTATTTACATTCAGTTTGTGAAATACGTGGGATCAGGTGCGGATGGCGTACTACGAATGGTGGTCACCTCAGATCACGAAGAAGAAGACATTGATTTTTTGGTTTCCGCCCTCGGCAGGTTGCTTTGACCAGAATCTACGTTGCTAATGCATGACGTAGCCAAGAATCAGATATAAAACAGCTGTAATTCCCCCCATAGACAATGCGTAAGGCAGCTGTGTGTTGACATGGTCCATGTGGTCGGATGCCGAAGCCATAGAGGAGATGATGGTGGTATCGGAAATCGGCGAACAATGGTCTCCGAACACTCCACCGCCGATGGTTGCTGCAACAACAAGGTAAAGATCGGCTCCCTGTGCACGGGCCATTGGAACGGAAATGGCCATCATTATGGCAAACGTTCCCCATGAAGTACCCGTTGAAAAAGCAATGAATGCGCTGATGACAAATATGATAAAAGGTAATAACTGTGGTGTCAGCCAGGCTTTGGTTTGAGTGGCAACGTAAATACCTGTTCCCAGTTTATTACTCACATCGCTTATTGAAAAGGCAAGCAGCATCAATAAGGCCAAAGGCATCAGCTCACTTATCCCTTTCAGTGTCAGGTCAACCATCTCCCTCATTTTCATGATTTTTTGGCTGCGATAAAGAACCATGGCTACGAGAATTGAGGTAACCACCGAATAGAGTACTGCCGAAGATCCGGAACCTGCACCGATGGCTTGAACAAGATAATCTAACCAGCCGTTAGCATTCTCAACCGCTCCATGACCTGTATAAAACAGGTAAACGGGCATCATCATCACCATAGTCAGGATGGGGATATACATATTGGAGGCTCTCAATTTGATATTCGGTTTTGCCTCAAGTGCGGTAATGGTATCCGAAACCAAAGGATGTGCATTGTCGTTTAGTAATTTGCCTGTTTCCCGTGTTCTTTTTTCTGCTTTTGCCATCGGACCGAAATCTTTTTTGGTGACAATGATCACAAAGACCAATAAAATGGTCAAAATGGGATAAAAATCATACACCATGGCATGACCTAAAACGACCATCGGATTTTTGATGCCCTGCGTCAGCAAGAGTCCCATGATAAAAGCCCCCCATGCATTAAACGGAATTAAGATGGAAGAAGGGGCGGATGTTGAGTCGGCAATGTAAGCCAGCTTTTCGCGCGGAATTTTTAATTTGTCGAATAACGGACGGTACAGCGTGCCTACCGTTAGGGAGCTGATACTTGTTTCCACAAATAGTAAAACGCCTGTGGCCATTGCCAGTAATTGCACAAATTTTCGGCTTTTGATATTTCGTTTATTTTCCACCCGTTTGATGAACTTGCTGATACCAATCATAAACCCATCAACACCACCCGAATACTGGATAAAGAGCAGCAAGGCTCCAACCAGTGCGCTAAACATGATAACCCGGGTGTTGCCAGGCGATTTGAATACATTAACAAAGGCCTCTAAGGTTGCAAAAGTTCCTGAAACAACATTCCAGCCATTGATAACCAGCCAGCCAAACCATGTTCCAATAATGAGGGAAACATAAACCTGTTTGGTCTTCAGGGCAAGAATAATCGCTAAAACCGGTGGAAGGATGGAAAATATTCCGTAATCGTGCATATTTGTTTTTTAAAAGATCATCTAAATTGTCGTAAAAAATGAAAAAAGAGAGAAAAAACCCCGTTATTTAATGCGGTTTTTCGATTCTCTGTTTTCCTTAAGTTGTTACAACAAAGAGGCTTTCCTCGTTAGGCAAATATACCCATCTTTCCGAAAGTATAACCGGATTTTTAGTTAATTTTCAGACAAATTACCTCTAATTTGTTAAAAATAACACGTCTGTTTTTTCTCTAAATTCTTATTTTTACAATATCCTTTATAAAAATAAAAAAATGAGAAAGATTCTGCTCCTCCTGGTCTTCAGCCTGGTTTTTAATTATGGATTTGCCCATCGGCGCCTGGCAAAACGGCATCATATCGTAAACAAGGTCTTAGCCAAAATAAAAAAAGACAAAGATTTTAAACCTGCCTGTTTTGGCTTTTTAGCCATTGATAGCAAAACCGGTCAGATTATATCCTCTTATAATCCCGATAAAGCGTTGAGCCCGGCTTCCAATCAAAAATTAATTACCACGGCCACCGTCCTTGAGCTCTACGGTCCTGACTATAAATTTGAAACAAAACTGGAATATACCGGTGTCATTGATACGGTGACCCGTATTTTGCATGGAAACATCATTATAAAAGGTGGGGGAGACCCCACATTGGGCTCAAAATATTTTGACGAAACAAAGGACAATCAGTTTCTTACACAATGGGTGGAAGCCGTTAAAAAGCTACACATCGACTCCGTTTCAGGTGCGGTTATCTCTGATGCCGGGATTTACAGTCGGGATATCGTACCCATATCCTGGTCGTGGACCAATATGGGAGACTATTTTGGCGCCGGTGCCAACGGACTTTCCATTTACGATGATTATTACACAATTTATTATAACACAGACAGCACAATTGGTGACACGGCTAAAATTGTAAAAGTCGTTCCGAAAATACCAAATCTGATTTTTGATAACGGTGTGGTTGCCGATACCGTTTCCGGTGATAATTCCAACATCCTGGGTGCTCCTTATTCTAATATTCGCTATTTGAGAGGTAAACTTCCTCTCGGCAAGACTGACTTTGCTGTCAAAGGCTCGCTACCGGATCCTGCTTATTTTGCCGCCTATGTGGTGGAAAGAACTTTGCAGGAAAACGGTGTTAAATTTAAAAATAAACCCACGACTATCCGTTTGCTCAAAATAGATGGCAGGCATGTCGGCAGTAAAACGGCAGAGATTGCCATAACATATTCTCCGCCACTTTCAAAAATTGTTGAACAAACCAATATACATAGTATCAATCTATTTGCGGAACATTTTTTGGATCAGAGCGGATTGAAACTTATTGGTCGTGCACAAACAGAACTTGATGCCAGGGCTGTTATGAATTTCTGGAAAGAAAAAGGTATGGATATTCAGGGAATGACGCTTACCGATGGAAGCGGTTTGTCGCAGTACGATGCCGTTACGCCCCGTCAGATGGTGTTTTTGTTGAATTATATGAAAAAAAACAGTCCCTATTTTGATGTGTATTTTAATTCCCTTCCGGTTGCCGGCCAGGAAGGTACCGTGGAAGGAATGTTTAAAGGAAGTGCTGCCGCAGGAAACCTCAGAGCAAAAAGCGGAACAATAGACCGCGTAAAAGCCTATTCCGGTTACGTCACCTCACGGTCAGGACGAAAGATAATCTTCTCCATGATAGTCAATAAATTTAGTGGTAAATCGAAAGAAGCAAGAGCGCAACTTGAAAGATTGATGATTGCTCTCGCAGAGCTTAAGAAATAGTGGAAATTATGAGCGCCTCCCTGTTTTGCCGGGAAAAGTACATTCTGCAAGATTAGTATTCTCAGACTACTGCCTCTTCCATTAATTTCAGCGTTCTCCTGCTCGCATTGAATTTTGCGTTAACGCCGGTTGGGATAGTCATTTTTGTTTCAATATGTCCGAAAGGAAAGCCATAAGCTACAGGAATGTTCAGCGGTGTTAGTATATCCGATATGGCTTGCTTTAAAGTTAATGTCGGCTTTTCATTGGCATTGCACTTATAAAAGACACCCAAGACGATACCTCTTGCTTTCCTGAGGTTCGTTGCCTGAACAAGCTGTGTCAGCATGCGGTCAACACGGTAGGTTTTTTCGTCAATTTCTTCGAGGAAGACAATTTTGTTTTCAAAATCTGTTGAAAATTTACTGCCAGCCATGGAAGCCAGGACACTCAGGTTGCCGCCAATTAGTTCACCTTCAGCCTTTCCATCTGTGATGGTGTAGAAATCAAATTCGGGATTATCCTCTGTGTTTTCTTCCCGCTGATACGGATATTTGTACCGTGGCTTTGGGTTGACAAGTACCTTATCAAACGATTTTAGCGTATAGTCGTTGAAATCCGAAACACCGAGAGGTCCGTGAAAACATATTAGCCCCGTCCTTTCGTTAATTGAAGTCAACAGGGCGGTAATATCACTAAAGCCAATAAAAATTTTCGGATTCTTTTTTATTTGGTTAAAATCCAGTAAGTCCAATATTCTAATGGAGCCGTAGCCGCCTCTTACACACATAATGGCATCCACCTCTTTGTTGGCAAACATATGCATCAATTCGTAAGCGCGTTCCCTGTCGGTTCCGGCAAAATAACCGTACTCTGATAATACCGATGGTTTATAATAGGTCTTGTAACCCATCCCTTCAAGCTTCTCTACTGTTTCTTTCAGCTGGTCTTCGGTAATAGGGCTGCCCGGTGTAACCAGGCCAATCACATCCCCCTGTTGCAGCCGTTTTGGGAATATTCTTTTCGGGCTATGTTCTACTTTTAGCAGATTCGTAGTCTGGGAAAAAACTTTAAGGCCGGGCATGACTGTAAATGCGCTGAGCATAGCCATGTTTTTTAGAAAAGTTCTTCTGTCGGACATTTTTTCGGAATTAGTTTATTAGCCTGTACAAAAAAAGAAAGAATGGGACAGGATAATGATTTTAAGGTATCTGCCTCCATCCTTTCTTTCACTTAATCACCTTTTGTTAGTGTATTAAAAAGATTTTTATTATTGCCACCAAACAGGATCAACGGGTGATTTCTGGTTTGCCGTGACAATGTCCGGATTTCTTTGTACCTCGGTAGTCGGATACTGTGCCCGGACGAGCCATTTGCCTGGAAAATCACCCTGACCGTTATCTGCCGGTAAGGTAAAGCCTTTGAAAACGTCAGTTGAATAATTGTATCTTCTCAAATCAACATAAGTTTCGGGATTCAGGAAGTTAGCAATGTATTTTTCATGCATGATGTTTTGCAGTTTCAGGTTGGCGGCCCCCATACTTACGGAAGGATCAGCCACATAATCGGCAGAGGAGATACCCAGTTTAGACATGTTAGCCTTAATACCTTCAAGATAAGCAGTATAACCATCGGCTGTTGTCCCTGCACTCGTTGTTGTTCCACCGTTAGCCAGAAATTCAG
Source organism: uncultured Lentimicrobiaceae bacterium (assembly GCA_964386145.1). Taxonomy (GTDB): domain Bacteria; phylum Bacteroidota; class Bacteroidia; order Bacteroidales; family F082; genus Sulfidibacterium. Next base: position 5,402 of record CAYLSW010000052.1, read on the forward strand.
CTTCTGCTTTGATAAACATAGCTTCGGCATAGGAAAGCACAACAATAGGGGCGGCCTGGTTTGTATAATAACCTTCTTCGCGGAAATCAGTATTGGCCTTAGAACCGTCACCAGACACTCCATAACCACCGCTGACATAGCCTTTGTAATTGTTACTGCCATCATCCGGCTGGGCATATGCGGGAAGACGAGGGTCCATGGTTACTACTCCGCCTGTAAAGGGGAAAGAAGTTCCATCCATACTTTTTACCAACTGATCACCAATTACATCGTGGTAATTTCCGGTATGTTTGGACAACACTTCAACGGAATACCATGGATTAATGTGTTTTGGGGTAAAAGTCATCTGAAAATCATCTGTATTGGAGGCGTAACCTTTGGCAATGGCTGTTAAAGCTGCCTGAGCTGCATTTACGGCGCCATTTTTATTAATAAGATGTAATTCATATCTCGCTTTCAATGTATAAGCAGTTTTGAGCCATTTGGTCAGATCACCACGGTATATCAAATCGGATTTGCCGTTTGGTTTATATCCCGAATCATCCGGACCTTCCAACTCGGAAATCGCATTATCCAACAATGAGAAGATGTCTTTATAAATGGTTGCCTGTTTGTCGAAAGATGGCGTCAAATTATCGGAGCCTTGGGATGCCTCAGAGTAAGGAATGTTTTCCCAGCTATCTGTGGCCAATCCTATATTCATGGCAATTAGGATTTGTGCCACAGCATCGAAATGTTTGGCATTTAAAGCTTTTGCTTTTTCTCTTATGATTTTCAGGCTGGGAAGCGCGTATAAATATACGTTGCTCCATGTTCCTGAAATGGTAGTTACACCTGCTGCAGTACCTCCCTGACCCGCAAAATTTTGTGCGTAATTTCCAAAACTCTGTTCAGCATCATAGTCTGCATAGATAGTATGGAAAATAACAGGTCCTAATAAATCGTTCATACTCAACTGGTCTTTATTTACAGCACCCGTTGGCGTATTTACTTCAAAATAGTCTTTTGCACATCCTGTGAAAGCGATGAGTGAGACGGCAACAATGATAGTTTTTAGAATATTTTTCATAGTCATAATCTTTTAAAATCCGAATTTAATACCAAAATAATAGCTTTGGCTTAATGGAACAATTAAACCCGTATAGCCGTAAATGTTACTTCCGGCGCTAAATGAGTTCCCTTCAGGATCGAAGCCATCAAATGGTGTCCAAATGATAATGTTGTTGGCACCGGCAGAGAGCGTCAGGTTATTGATATGCGCTTTTTGCATACGGGCACCTCTAAAGGTATAAGAAATCCCAATACTTCTGAGTTTCACCCATGATGCATCTTTCAATAATACCGAAGCAGCATTGTTATAGTTATTCCAGTCTCTGTAGTAACTGTTGGCAGTAATCATTAACGGGATAGTGTTCTTAATATAGCCACCATGACCGTCATCCATCATACCGCTGAGAACCCTTTCTTTATCACGGAATTCGGTCACTTTCAGGTTGCCATTTCTCAGTGCATTTCTGTAACCTCTATCATAGACATCGCCGCCCTTTTTCCATTCAATCAGGAAGTTAAAGGAGATGTTTTTCCATGTGAGGTCATTACCGATAGACGAAATAAAATCGGGGAAAGCATTTCCCACTTTCACCATTTGGTTAGTTCCGGTATAGAAGTATCCTTTGTTATCGGAACCGGTAATTACCCATTTCCCATCAGGGTTGACATAACGTTGTCCGCCCGGAACGGTTTGGAACACCCAGCCATATAAAGTACCGAGGGCATCGCCTACTTTGGCTTTTGAGGTGATTCTGTCATTCATAAAAACAATTTGAGTCAAATCTTTGGGAAGCGCAACCACTTTCCCTTTTACTGTTGACCAGTTAAGATAAACTTCCCAGGTAACGTTATGGGTTTTAATAATATCTCCGCTGAGCAATATTTCATGTCCCCAGGTTTTATATTGACCGGCATTTCTGGTAACTCCGGTTAACCCGGAAGAATACGCTGTTCCGACAGTGAAAATCTGATTTTTTACAGTAGTTGTGAAAAAAGAATAGTCCAGACGGATTCGGTTTTTCAGGAAATGAAGATTGGTCCCCATTTCCAGACTGTAGTCCTTTTCCGGCTGGATGTCTCTGGCGCTCATACTTGTACTTGCCCGATAGCCGCCTGCTCCGTTGAACGGGAAGTTTGGATCCGGAATGTAGTAATGGCCGATTTTACCAAAGCGCGGGCCCTTCCCAACAGCTGCCCAGGAAATTCTGAGTTTACCATAGTTTATGATGTCGCTGTGTTTGAAGATGTCTTCCGTAAAGATATAGGATGCACTTACAGAAGGATAAAAGAACGACCTCTTCCCTTTGGGGAAGGTGGATGTCCAGTCCTTTCTTCCGGTAACCGACAAATACAATTTGCTTTTGTAACCAAGTTTTAATTCTCCGAAAATACCTACGTCTCTTAAACGGATTAGGCTTGTTCCGGCAAAAGTATTCAATGTATTGGTCAGGTCGTTAATGCCGGGTACATTCAAATCTTCACCCCGAATATAAGCATAATCTCTTCTGCTATCCGAAACCTGATTTCCCAAGGTCAGACTGGAATGAAAATCCTTGCTCCAATCATGATTCATAGTAACCAAAAGGTTGGATTCCAGCGCTCTGAAGTTGATAAATTCATCAACAATAAAACCGTGTACTTTTGATCCAACGTCCAGATTGGGGGGGACAAAACGGTTACGTTGCTGCGAATAGTTGTCAATTTGTGCTGCATAGGCAACATTCATCCATTCAAAAGGTTGCCAGCTCATGTTAACAGAGCCAATCCAGCGGTTTAGCCTGTCTTCGAGATTACTTTTTTCAAGGAAATATCTTGGGTTGTCAATGATTCCGTTGGTATAGTTCTTTTCTGTCCCGTCAGGATATTGGTAGTCGTTGATGGGGAATGTGGAGGACCAGTAAGACAAAGAACTGAAAACAGATTTGTCACCGCCGTTGGCTCTGGTCCCGCCTGATCTTGTATAGGAAACAGAGGAGGAAAGTCTCAGGTTTTTCAGAACCTGATAACCGGCATTGAACCGGAAAGTTTTCTTGTCATAACTGGTATTGGGTAAAATACCGTTATCCCTGTTCCAACCGGTGGAGAGGTAATAACTGAATTTATCAGTGGCTCCGCTGATGTTAAAGTTCAAATCATTGTTGATGCCTGTTTTGAACATCTCATAAGGGCTGTGAAAACCGTCGTGAGATAAATCTATTATACTTCCGTCGGGCATTGTAAATGAGTTAGCCGAAAAAGGTACCCCCCAGGAATAGAATGCAAAACTACCCGGACGAAGGTATCCACCCGGAACATTCGGGTCAATAACAGCGCCTGGAATCTTGGTTGTTCTGTTACCTTCACGGAATGTCTTTTGCAACTTGGGAGTTTTTACCACATCTCTGAAAGTGGTGAATAAAGAAAGATTAATCCTGGGAGCTCCTTTTTTTCCTTTTTTGGTGGTGATAACAATAGCGCCGTTAGCGGCTCTTATACCGTAAAGGGCCGTTGCAGCAGCTCCTTTCAGGATGGAGTAACTCGCAATGTCGTCGGGGTTGATGTCCCCTGCTCTGTTGGAAAACGAGAATTGCGAAGAACTACCCACAGCATTGGAGCCTGCACTTGGCAAAACGTTACCTGCATAAGTCTGGTTATTAATGGCAAGTCCATCAACAATGATCAGTGGCTGGTTGTTTCTGCCGGGATCGATGGAGGACATACCCCGGATAAGGATATCCACGCCGCCGGCAGCTGAACCAGATGTTTTGGTGATTTGTACACCGGGAACTCTGCCCTGTAGTGCCTGCAGGGGACTTGACTGGTTTGCTAATAGCAGGTCTTTCGATTGAATTTCAGTTACTGCGTAACCCAGCGAACGGGCTTGTTGTTTGACTCCGAATGCGGTAACTACAACCTCACCGAGTTTGCTCACGCTTTCTTTAAGAACGATGTTAAGTGTTGAGCCGATAACCTTAACCTCTTTAGTGTCATATCCGACAAATGAAAATACTAATATATTTCCCATGGAAGCATGTATTTTGTATTTTCCATTTAAATCGGTGGTGGTCCCGATGGTGGTTCCTTTTATGCGAATATTTACGCCCGGCAGTTCGGCTCCGGTAGCGTCTTTTACCACGCCTGTAACTATTTGCGATTGTGCAAACAGCAATGGGGTAATGGAAATAAACACCATTAAAAGAAATAAGAACCTGTACATTTTTTTCATAAGCTTATAAATTTTAATTAATACTACAAATAAATATTTACTTTTAATAAATATTATATTTTTAAGACATTGCTATAATTTTTTTTAAATAATAAACACTTTATAAAACAATAACTTATATTTTTCTGATCCCTATTCCGGGCCAATCATTAAGCGTGATTTTGCCATCAATAATTTTCATGCCTGTAAAGGGATCGTTTTTTATGAGTAAATTTCCATCCATATCACCCCAATCGACAAGTGGCGAAAGTTGCGAAACAGCCGAAACACCACAGGAGGTTTCCGTCATGCATCCGAGCATCACCTTCATACCCAGAGTCCTGGCAACAGTAATCATTTTTTGTGCCTCGTAAAGTCCGGTACTTTTCATCAATTTGATGTTAATGCCGGAGTAGACACCTTTGATTTTATCCACAATGTCGGGTAGTCTCTGAAATGCTTCATCGGCCATGGTTGGCAGAGGGCTGTATTCCGTAAGCCAGGCCATATCGTCAACCTGATCTTTGGGCATGGGTTGTTCTACAAAAACAACCCCTTTTTCTTTCAGCCAGTAAATCATGTCCAGCGCCTTGTTTTTGTCTTTCCATCCCTGATTTACATCCACATACAAAGGCACATTGGTAACTTCTCTAACCGTATTGATCATCTGCTGGTCATTTCCCCGGCCCAACTTCACCTTAAGTATCTTAAGGTGCTCTTTCATTTTCATGGCTTCTATTGTTTTCGCACGTACCACATCCGGCTTGTCCATGCCGATGGTGAAATCGGTGTAAGGTGTTTTTTCCGGATCCAGGCCCCACAATTTGTAAAGCGGCTGATTCACAATTTTTCCAATCAAATCATGCAAAGCAATATCAACTGAGGCTTTTGCAGCAGGGTTGCCCTCTGCAACGGAGTCCACATAAGTCAGAATATCATTAATCCTGAAAGGATCGCGAAACTGCTCCAAATTTACTTTTTGGAGAAATTTGGTAGCGCTAGCTATGGATTCTCCAAGATAGGGAGGCATGGAAGCTTCGCCATATCCCGTTATTCCTTCATATTCTATTTGCGTGAGCACATCGGGGGTTGAGTTGCGTGAATACTCTGCCACCGTAAAGGTGTGTTTCATCAGCAATTCGTATGGTTTGAACGTAAGTTTCATCTTGCTGTTGCTGCTTTTAATAACAGCAGGTGGCGACCCAAAAGACATTTTTGGCATCATGACACCTACTGAGGCAATTCCTAATATTTTTGCAAAACTTCTTCGGTTTAAAAGCATTTTAATTTGATTTTAATATTTTATAAAATGAGTTATCGGAAATCTTTTGTATTGTCTTTCCGTTTTCCTGTCCAATGATGCGAACTGCCCTCACAAAACGATGGGCGTAGCTTGCAGCATAGTTTGATTTTGTGCTGTCCATACTGCTTATCCTCACCTTTCCCGATGCATGAATAAATTCGCTATTGCCAATATACATGGCCACATGCGTTACTTTTTCAGGTAAAGAACCTGTTGCCTTTTGTCCGAAAAACAACAGGTCGCCAGGCTGTAAATCTTTGGAAACGAAGTCGGTTGTAATCTCTTTGCCATATTTTGCCTGTTGCGAAGCATCGCGCTGTAAAAT